>DMNE01000049.1 GCA_003453735.1 Nitrospiraceae bacterium
TTGAACCTCTGACCTTCGGGTTATTCCGTTAGAAAACGGTTAGAAAGAGAGAAGGGCTTGGTTATCCAGGTCCCCGTTTGTTTGTTACATCTGCCTCCTCAAAGTCAATATTCTGCCAGAGCATCTATTTCCGATTATAAACCCTCAATCTTCCCCTCTGCAGCCAAGCGTGTGTTTCATCGTTATCCGCACATGAGACATCTAAGTCACTAAGTCTAAAGTTATACATCGCCCCCGAAGCCCCTCTTTGGCTTACAAAAGCTGCTATGACCTCGGTTTGCGCCATCGCTTTGCCCTTTGCTGGTCGCCATGTATGCCAGTCACCCCTCACCTTCCTCTCATAAAGACTTTGACGTCACCGTGATGGAAGACATCATCTACTATGTCTAAGGGCACACAATTATGTTTAAATACATTAGGCGGACATCAACTTAATCAGGAGGTGGACAATGCGTTTGGCACCGAGAATTATCGCAGATCAAGACCTACGGTTTGGGAAGCCTGTGATAGAAGGCGCCCGTGTTCCTCTTGACCTTGTCCTAGGTAAGTTGGCTGGAGGAATGACCTACGAGGAGGTTATGCGTGAGTACGCTATTGAAAGGGAGGACATACTGGCGGTTTTGGATTATGCTTCCAAGCACCTGGCCGCAGAGGAAGAGAGGGCAACCGCCTAAAAAACGTTGAGAGTCATCATCGATGAAGATACGCTACGGTCAACAGCAGAGGAGACCAGTAAAAAACTGGGGCTAAACGCGGCCGCCTCAGGTGACGCCTGCATGGGCGATACTAGCCTTGTAGGCACTATTCAGGAGATTTCTGTCACTCACTAAGAAAGTATAGAGCGCAGTTGCGATTACAAGATGGAAACGGTAAACTAAAAACTATCTGATGTTGACTGTAGGAGGTGCTAAGATGGAAACTTTAAAACAGGAGGCTATTAAGGCTATAACAAAATTACCTGAGACGGCAAATATTGACGACATAATGTATGAGCTTTATGTAATTGCTAAGGTCAAAAAAGGTAGAGAGGCGGTGGATCGCGGTGAATCTGTTTCTGTTGAGGAATTAAAAAGAGAAATGCAGTCGTGGTAAAATGGTCAAGGCCTGCAGGGCTCGACTTGAAACAGATTCACGACTACATTGCAAGGGATTCAAAATTCTACGCTCAAAAAGTCTCTCTGGAGATCATCGAAAAGTCTGAAAAGTTAAGCTTATTTCCTGAAGTCGGCAGAGTTGTCCCTGAGATAGGAGACCCTCGCATCCGGGAGTTGCTCATATTTTCATATCGTCTTGTTTATGAAGTATTCCCCACCAAGGTTGAAGTTCTTGCATTAATCCATAGCAAACGCAAATTCGTGAAAGACCTCTTGAATGAACAGAGACATGAACCTCCCGTTGATAACGGATGATGAGAGAGCAGAAAAAAGGGGGTAATTTCACCAGCCCAAGCGTCGGGATGACCTACGCACTCTTTGACAACACATTATTAAGGGCCTCTGTGGCACGAGACTTCAACAATGCAGGCCTTAGCGCGTTCATTAGTGATGAAGTTGCCGGCTTTCAGGCAAATCCCAACTTACAGGCCGAAAACGTATGGTCCTACCAGGTAGGACCGGAAACGACTGCTCTGAAATACCTCTGGCTCAGGGCCACTGCCTTCAGGAATGACATATGGGACGCAATAGAGGAAGTACGAATATCGGATCAAGTCTTCACATTAGTCAACAGTGAAAGGAGAGGCGTCAGGGATTCGAGATAGACTTCAAGGCTGTCCCCGTCTATCATTTCACTCTCTATGGAGGTAGGACGTTTGTTGATGCGAAGGATCTCATCACCGATCAAACAGAGCAAAATGTCCCGAGATATTCCTATGACCTCGGTCTTAAGTACTATGATGAGCAGTCTTTCAAGACCCTGCTCACGGTTCACTACATCTGGTGGAATTCTGAAGGCGACTTTCTGGGCGCGTATAACGCCTGGCTCCTTGATATTAGCATGATAAAAAATCTTCTGAAGCAGAGACAGGGCAGACGAGCCCTGGAGCTCTTTCTTGCAACCCACAATGTTTTCAACGGGACACAGGTTCCAAATTTCACATCCCAGACTCCTAGAAGATGGTTTGAGGGAGGGATACGAGCGAAGTTTTGAGTCTCCTATGAAGAATGTGAGGTGCAAAAGATTTGATCAGCCTCCTTCAGGGGGTTGATCCCAGCAGTAAGCAAGAAAATATGCCGAAACGCGAAGATCTCATCAGTGGAAGGAAAAAATAGGAACGCAAGGACAAAGGTGCTCGCAACCCAGAGGTTGGTCGCAACAGGTGATAAGTTTGCAATGATATGAGTGGCAGGATTAAAGCGACACAACCGGCAGGAATCAATCGGCAATAGGCGGCAGAAATGGTCCGGAAAATGCAATTACTTGATCTTGCTATTCAGGTTCTCTTGAGAAGAGGGTATCGTATAAGCGTGTTTAAATCCCAATAAAGGGCTCTCCACCGATATCGATCTTAGGGATGACACGGTGATTCCTGGTATCGCCTAAACCATAGCGCGACGGCGCCACATGGTGACGGTGCACGCAATTAGAGCAAAACACCGCCTACGGTATCGATACCTACATCAACAATCGAAGCATTCCGCCCGGGCACAAAGGACTGATGAAATTCATCGCCTGCAGCACAAAGTAGTACGACGATAGCTGCAAGGACTATCCAACGCCAGGGCAGCGAGCCCTTGGAGACTCTTAAAAAAGCATGGAATAGCAGGAGACCCAGAATGTAATACTCAATGATATGCCAGAACTTTCGAAGGGAATAATGGATCGCATTGAGAGTTTTCTCTGCCATTTCGGGGAATAAAGAATGAAGCAGCGGCTTAATAATTGCAGCCGCGTTCAGGGAAGAGAATGTTTTGCCTGAAAGCACAAAAATAAGACTTAGCCAAAGAACTACCATAAGCCAATATTTAAGATTTGGTTTAGAAGCCATCAGACTTTAACTGAATCCTACTCCGGCAACATTGAGTAAAAAAACGACATGATCGAGTTTAATCACCATAAGGCTGGTATATTAACAGATGTGTAAGCTTCAGTGAAGAAGGAGTTGCAACACTCCCTTCCTCTTCTTAATCTTAAAGGGGCTTGATTCCTGCCTCAAAATGAGGGGAGGGCAGGA
>DMNE01000536.1 GCA_003453735.1 Nitrospiraceae bacterium
TCATAGCCCGAAGAATACGGGAAAGCAAGGTTTATTCCGAGATCTTTGCCTTCAATGCCCCTCTCGAGAAGATAACTGCGTTTAACCCTAAGGGGATTGTCCTTTCCGGGGGCCCTTCCAGCGTTTATGATCATGGTTCCCCGATCCCTGACAGAGAAATATTCAGACTCGGAATACCTGTCTTAGGCATCTGTTACGGAATGCAGCTTATGGCACACCTGCTCAAGGGAAAAGTTACGAAAGCACAGAGAAGGGAGTATGGCAGGGCAGCACTCTCCGTTGATAACTCCTCCGACCTGTTCGAAGGTATAGGCTGCTCTAAGACAACGGTTTGGATGAGTCATGGCGACAGGATAGAGAAATGCCCTGAAGGCTTCAAGCCTCTCGCCCATACAGAAAACTCTCCCGTAGCAGCCATGGCAGACCGAGAAAGGAATTTCTACGCACTGCAGTTTCATCCTGAGGTAGCCCACACAGAAAAAGGCAAAGATATTCTAAAGAATTTTATATTCCGTATATGCGGATGCAAACCCACATGGACGATGAAGTCCTTCATAGAGACCGCAAAGCGGGAGATACAGCAGACAGTTGGCGAGAAGCGGGTTGTATGCGGTATCAGCGGCGGCGTGGACTCATCGGTCACAGCGGTCTTAGTCCATGAGGCTGTAGGTGATGCCCTCACCTGCATTTTCGTTGNNTTTTGAGACAAGGCGAAGCAAAAAAAGTCGAGGAGACGCTGAAGAAACATTTTCATATGAAAATGCATTGTGTAAATGCCGGAGAGAGGTTTCTCGGCCGATTGAAGGGAGTTAAAGACCCTGAGAGAAAAAGAAAAATAATCGGCAACGAATTTATACGGGTTTTTGAAGAAGAGGCCCTGAAGATCAAGAATGTCGGGTTTCTCGCCCAGGGTACCCTCTACCCAGATGTGATCGAAAGCATTTCATTCAAAGGACCTTCTGCAACGATAAAGAGCCATCATAATGTCGGCGGCCTCCTTAAGAAGATGAGGTTAGCCCTTGTCGAGCCACTGAGAGAACTGTTTAAGGATGAGGTAAGAGTGTTGGGCCGTGAACTGGGGATGCAGGACGAGATCATTAAACGCCATCCGTTCCCCGGACCCGGCCTTGCAATACGCTGTATCGGAGATGTGACAAAACAGAGACTTGATATCCTTAAGAAAGCAGATTCTATTGTTTTAGAGGAGATAAAAAAAGCAGGGCTTTACGAAAGACTGTGGCAGGCTTTTGCTGTTCTGCTTCCCGTAAAGAGTGTGGGCGTCATGGGCGACGAAAGGACCTATGAACATGCGATTGCCGTGAGGGCTGTTACGAGCCTTGACGGGATGACCGCAGACTGGGCACAAATACCCTACGAAGTCCTGGGGCAGATCTCCACCAGGATCATCAACGAGGTGAAAGGCGTAAACAGGGTTGTTTACGACATCAGCTCAAAACCACCGAGCACGATTGAGTGGGAGTAGAAAAAGAGAGACACTAGACGAGGGCAACGGAGAACTGACCGGAGGAATGTGGCAAAACCTTGCAACCTGAGGTCTCGAAGCAATCCCAGGCGAAGATGAATATTACGGCGTATCTGAAAGAGAAAAAGGAGCTGATTGACACCTTCTTGGAGTCACATTTCAATACCCCCTTTGTACCCGCTGTCCTCAACAGTGCGATGGGATACTCTCTTTTTGCCGGAGGCAAGAGGATCAGACCTATCCTTGCCCTCGCCTCCTACGAGACGTGTGGCGGGATTGCGGAAGAGATACTCCCCTATGCCGCGTCCCTTGAATTTATCCATACCTATTCATTAATCCACGATGACCTCCCAGCCATGGACAATGACGACCTCAGGCGCGGAAAGCCTACGAATCATAAGGTCTTCGGGGAAGGGATCGCAATTCTTGCGGGAGACGCTCTTTTGACTGAGGCTTTTTACCTGCTTTCCAATCATACCCACCGCACATCACGCATTACACATTGCTCTGTCCTGAAGATGATTCGTGAGGTTGCGATGGCTGCCGGCGCGCATGGAATGGTTGGCGGCCAGGCACAAGATATACTGTCAGAAAATGAGACTCTGGACAGCGCTTCCCTTTCATTCATCCATACCCATAAGACCGGCGCCCTTATTACCGCATCCGTACGGATGGGGGGAATACTCGCCAATGCTAATGAGAAAACACTCCATGCGCTCACCCAGTATGGCGAGAATATTGGTCTTGCATTCCAGATCATCGATGACGTACTGAATGTTCAGGGGGATAGCAGGGAACTGGGTAAGCAGACAGGTTCTGACGAGAGGATGGAAAAGATGACCTATACCAGGCTTTACGGTATTGACCTTTCCAAAAAGAAAGCTGAAGAACTTGTAAACAATGCACTGGATGTCGTACAATCATTGTCGGAAGGGGCGGAACCACTCAGGGAAATAGCCCGCTATATTATCAGGAGAAGAAATTGACATTGCTCGAGAGTATCACCTCTCCAAAAGATCTCAAGAGACTGCCCAAAGAGAGACTGCACGTCGTGGCAGAGGAACTGAGACAGGTTATCATACAACAGGTCTCCTCATGCGGTGGCCATCTTGCGTCAAATCTGGGTGTTATAGAGCTGACGATAGCTCTTCATTATGTTCTGAATACCCCTATTGACAAAATCGTTTGGGACGTCGGACATCAGTCCTATCCGCATAAACTCCTCACCGGAAGATACACGCAGTTTTCGACCTTGAGAAAATATGGAGGCCTTTCAGGATTTCCGAAGATCGACGAGAGTCCGTACGACGTATTCGGCACCGGACACAGTTCTACGTCCATTTCTGCGGCACTCGGGATCATCGAGGCGAGGGACAAGAAGGGTGAACATTTCAAGGTGATCGCCGTCATAGGAGATGGATCGATGACATCAGGCCTTGCCTTCGAAGGCTTGAACCATGCAGGGCAGCTCAAAAAAAACCTCATCGTCATCTTGAACGATAACGAGATGTCCATTTCGCCGAATGTCGGCGCACTCTCTGCTTACCTCAACCGGATACTCACCGGCGAAGCATATCAGAATTTCAAGAGGGATACAAGGTCCTTCATCGAGCAAATACCAAAGGTGGGGATACCGGTCTCGAAATTGGCCCAGCGCACCGAAGAGATGCTCAAGGGGTTCTTCCTGCCCGGTGTTCTCTTCGAGGAACTCGGTTTCAATTATGTCGGGCCGATTGACGGCCACGACGTAGAACTCCTTCTTGATACCTTCAAGCGGGTATTTACAGCGGATTCACCGACATTCATTCATGTGATGACGAAGAAGGGAAAGGGGTATAAATTCTCAGAAAATGACCCCTGTGTTTTTCACGGCATCGGACCATTTGATATGGATACAGGGATTACGACAGGGGATTGTACTATCCCGGCATTCAGCGATGTCTTTGGAGAGGCGGTCACTGAACTGGCCGCAAAAGATATTCGGATCATTGGCATTTCTGCGGCTATGCGTGAAGGTACCGGCCTCGACTGCTTTGCCAAGAGATATCCGGAACGGTTTTATGATGTCGGTATCGCAGAACCTCATGCCGTTACCTTTGCCGCGGGTCTTGCCTCTCAGGGACTCAGGCCTGTTGTCGCTATCTACTCGACGTTCCTTCAGAGAGCATATGACGAAATCGTCCACGATGTCTGTCTACAGCATCTCCCGGTAGTCTTTGCCATAGACAGGGCAGGCGTAGTGGGAGAGGACGGGCCGACCCATCAAGGACTCTTCGACATATCCTTTTTGCGGCATATCCCCAATCTCCTCTTTATGGCCCCGAAGGACGGGGAAGAATTGAGGTCAATGCTCCGTTTCGCGATCCATCATGACGGCCCGTCAGCCATACGGTATCCGAGAGGGAAGGTAATGCAGAACACCGCGGGCAGCACGCGTAATCCAGATCTGAAGATGGGAAAGGCCGAGATAGTGACTGACGGAGACGACATTGCCATCATAGCAGTTGGCAACACGGTTTATTCGGCATTGACAGCTGCAGAGATGCTGAGAGATGATGGTGTCAGCGCGTGTGTTATCAATGCCCGGTTTATCAAACCCCTTGATGAAGAGCTGGTCATATCCCTCGCTGAGAGGACAAGACGAATCGTTACTGTCGAGGAAAATGTCCTTGCCGGAGGATTCGGTTCAGCAATACTGGAATGTATCGCTAAGGCAGGGCTGAATGATGTGCAG
>DMNE01000257.1:0-1696 GCA_003453735.1 Nitrospiraceae bacterium
AAGGGAGCGATACATCTGAAGATCGAGACCCTTAAAAAAAATTCTGCTTTTTTGAGAATGCCTATCTTGAGAGGGGTTATCGCTCTCTACCAGGCTTTTTCCATCGGAATTAAGGCGCTGGAATTCTCCGCAGGCAAGGCGTATAGTGAAGCGGATGAGAGACCGATGAACCCTTTTACAATGGCTTTAACCATAGGTGTTGCCATACTGGGCGGCGTTGGTCTGTTTATATTTCTCCCCCTCTATCTTACAAAGTTGACCGGGGTGGTGCTGCATGTCGTATCCAGAAGTTCTTTCATGTTTAATACAGTCGATGGCATCATACGAGTCCTGATCTTTTTGTTTTATGTGTGTCTTATCGGTTTATGGAAGGACATGAGACGAATATTTGAATATCATGGCGCTGAACACAAAGTGATCCATGCCTACGAGGCAGGGAAAGAGCTTGACGTTGAGAGCGTGAGGTTATTCAGTCCTCAGCATCCGAGATGCGGTACAAGTTTCCTGCTTATCGTCATGCTTATCAGTATTCTTCTGTTTTCCTTTATCCCCCAGTCATGGCAGTTTTCGGGAAAATTCTTATCCCGGCTGATCCTGATACCTATGATTGCAGGGATATCTTATGAACTGTTGCGGTTATCAGCGCGGATAACAGAGAGTCCCCTTATAAGCTTGCTCGTGCTACCAGGTCTGATGTTACAGAAACTTACGACAAGAGAGCCGGATGACTCACAAATAGAGGTCGCGATTATTGCTGTGAAAGAGGTCTTAAAGTTAGAGGAAGGAAATGTTCCAGAAGCTTAGCTCGATAGAAGAAAAATATGATGAAGTGAACCGGCTCTTGATGAGCCCTGAAGTGCTTTCGGCCCCTCAGCACTATCAGAAGCTTTCAAAGGAACGGTCTGATCTTCAGCCTCTTGTGGAAAAGATACAGCAGTACAAGAAACTTCTTTCCGATATGAAAGATGTAGAAGAGATGTTGAGCGCCGGAGACGGCGACTTGCGGGAGCTTGCCCAGGCTGAACTTGATGCTCTAAAGCAGAAGAAGCCCCAGTTAGAAGATGAGCTTAAGATAATGCTTCTGCCAAAAGACCCGAGAGACGAAAAAGGCGTTATTCTTGAGATACGTGCCGGGACCGGCGGTGAAGAGGCCGCGCTCTTTGGCGCTAATCTTTTCAGGATGTATGCAAAATATGCTGAGTTAAGGAGATGGAAGGTTGATGTGATCGACTCCAGCCCCACAGGTCTCGGAGGTCTCAAAGAGATCATTGCAGCCATCGAGGGTAGGGGGGCTTACAGCAGACTCAAATATGAGAGTGGAGTCCACAGGGTACAGCGTGTTCCGGTCACAGAGGCATCCGGGAGGATTCACACTTCTGCCGCAACCGTGGCTGTTCTCCCTGAGGCAGAAGATGTGGATATAAAGATAGAAGAGAAGGATTTGAGGATTGATACTTTTTGTGCGTCGGGTCCGGGGGGCCAGGGGGTGAATACCACCTATTCAGCTGTAAGGATTGTTCATGTTCCCACGGGCATGATTGTCCAGTGCCAGGACGAACGTTCACAGATAAAAAACAAGGACAAAGCTTTGAAGGTTCTGCGTTCGAGACTCTATGAGCTTGAGATCGAACGTCAGGAGAAAGAGCGCGCCCTTGAAAGAAAAACCCAGGTTGGCTCCGGTGACAGAAGCGAGAGG
>DMNE01000257.1:1726-2673 GCA_003453735.1 Nitrospiraceae bacterium
ACTACCAGACGGAAAGGCTGAAGGAATTGAAATGATAACGGCCCTCAATGGCTTGAAGGAATTCTCTGCTGCTCTCGAAAGACGCGGGATTGAAGATGCCAGCAGGGAATTAGAGCTCATTCTCGCGTCATGTTTAGGGTTTGACAGAGTGGGTCTTTACAGGGACAATCCTGTCCTCTCTGAATGCCAACAAGAGCAATTGCACAGAATTCTTGAACGGCGTTTCAGAAGAGAGCCCCTCCAATATATCATCGGTCATGTTGATTTCTCAAGACTCAAGATTACGATCGGCCCCGGCGTTCTCATTCCCCGTCCTGAAACAGAATTAATGGTAAAAGAGGTGATAAAGACGGTCACCCGCCGGCAGCCCACTGTGGACTCGGGACTGAGAATCCTCGACCTTTGCACGGGGAGTGGTTGCCTCGCTCTAGCAGTGGCGAAACACTTTCCCGCGGCAGAGGTATTTGGGACTGACATCTCGGTTGCGGCTTTGGAATACGCCAGGGAGAACGCAACAATAAACAACATCGGGAATGTAACCTTTTTGGAGGGCGACTTATATAAGCCGGTNNTGAGATTTGACATTATCGTCTCAAACCCTCCTTATATACCGAGGTCTGAGATCGGGAACCTTCAACCGGAGATTCGAGAATGGGAACCGAGAGAAGCCCTTGATGGCGGAGAAGACGGCCTGATATTCTACCGAGAGATTCTCTCACGATCAGAGCAATATCTGAACAGAGATGGATTTATGGTCATGGAATTGGGGGATGGGCAAATAAGAAAAGTGATCGAGATAGCGGAAGACTCGGGGTTCGAACCCTTCTTTGTGAGTAAGGATTATTGCGGCGTTGAAAGGTTTCTCATCCTGGCATTGAGGTAAACCCCAGTATTTTCCTAGCCTCATAGACATATTTGTTTTTTTAATGTTCTCCTCCTTGACTTTT
>DMNE01000257.1:2716-4905 GCA_003453735.1 Nitrospiraceae bacterium
ACCTCATAGGCGTTGCATTAGCCATCAGGGGCTCCCTTTCCCTTATTCCCCGGGGAACACAGAATTTTGTTGAGGTGATGGCCGAATCACTCCTGAACTTATCAGAGGACAACATCGGACACAAGTGGGGAAGACATTTCTTTCCCCTTATCGGCACCATCGGCCTCTACGTCCTCGTCTGTAACTTTATGGGACTGATTCCCGGCTTTACGGCACCCACNNCATGGAATTAAATACATTAATCATTTCCTGGGCCCGATACGTTCCCTGGCAGCGCTGCCGCTCATGATCCTCATGTTTTTTGTTGAGTTCATCGGGCACTTGGTGCGACCGGTTACCCTCTCCGTAAGGTTGTTTGGGAACATGATAGCAAAACATATGATACTCTTTGCCCTCGGCCTGTTGGCTCCGGTCATTATACCGGTCTCCATCCTCGCGCTTGGGGTGCTTGTCAGTTTGATACAGGCTTTTGTATTCGTACTTCTTACAGCCCTGTATCTAGCAGGCGCAGTTGAAGAGGCGCATTAAGAGAAATTCAGAGAAAGGAGGAACATCGATGAAGAAATTCTTAACAGTAATGATTCTCTCGCTGGTCTTGGTCTGGCTTTTAGCACCTCTTGCATTTGCTGAAGAGGCAGGAGCCCCAACCGACGCCAAGATACACTATTTCGCGTTTGCCGCCTTGGGCTGTGGTCTTGCAATCGGGCTGGCGGCGCTCGGCACCGGAATCGGTCAGGGTATCGGTCTTAGCAAGGCATGCGAAGGTGTCGCACGGAACCCGGGCGTTTCGGGAAAAATCACGACGACCCTTATCATCGGTCTTGCGATGATCGAGTCTCTCGCTATTTACGCACTGGTCGTAGTGCTCATCATCCTATTCATGAATCCTTTCAAACTTTAATATCCAATGAAGGGGGCAGTCTCGCTGTCCCCTTCATCCATCATAAAACCTTGCCGAAACAGGAGTTGTCTTTCAGAGAAAATGCCTTGCTTAAAGCAGAGTCCTTCCTGTGCATACGGCGTCTAAATTTGTTTTTTCAGTGGCTGATTATCGCTGCTTATGCATTAGCTATTAAAGGCTGAAAGCGTTCGTATTGGACATCCTGCCCGCGACTGAAAGCGGGGGATTCTCGCGGACACGGTAAACAGTAACGAATCAGCTGCCAAGGTCAAGCTCTCCTATGAGGCGCTTGAGGGTATTTCCTGAACCCGCAGTTCTGCGCAATCGCTGTTTGACGTGCATGTACCCGGTGCCTTGCGCTCAACAGTTGCCTATTCGTATCGGGATATCGTCTGAAAATCCTGCCGTTCACAGAGGCCCAAAGCTTCAGAACTATCCCAAAATAAAAGCTGAAAGTATCTCTCTGCAAGTTGCATCGGATTCGCACGATGAAACTTCTCAGGCGACTTCTTTTCCCGCCAGTTCCGGCATACGCACAATGAGTATAATGCATTCCTCGAGGGCTATCTGAAAACTTGACAATGCGTAGTTCTGTGATAGTCTTATGTTTAGGCAACAAAGGTTCTGCCGCGAAAAATAGTAGGATTGGGTGTATTTATGACGTCTCAATCCGGTCATTTCACCTGGGAATAAATCCAAGGGTGAGCACGGCACGTGTCCGGACTTCATAATAGTTAAGTGACGTTTTAATTGAGAACTCGCACAGAAGGGCAAGTTATTCCGGTACGATTTTCATTTGTTTTGGGATTAAGGATGGTGGAGCATGATCTGTAAGGGCAAATACTGTTCTGTGCTGCTTGTCATTCTTTTTCTTTTTTCCGGATGTACAAAGGTCGGACCGGAATATGTTCGGCCGGAGGTTGCGGTCGCACCTCAGTGGATAGAGTCCGGAGATGAGCGGGTAAGCGATGAGGCTGCGGACTACCGCAACTGGTGGCATGCCTTCAACGATCCTGTCATGGACCGTCTCATCGACAAGGCCTACCGCGAGAATCTTTCTCTCAGGATTGCCGGCGTTCGGGTGCTGGAAGCACGGGCCCAACTCGCCATTGCGGTTGGAGAACTTTACCCTCAGACCCAGCAAGCCACCGGTTCACTGTCGTACAACCAGGCGAGTGAGCGCACAGTCCAGCCATTTCCCCCGTTCAGCTACTGGCAGTCTCAAATAGGGGTGAATGCCAGCTGGGAGCTCGACTTTTGGGGGAAGTTCAGGCGGGCGATTGAGTCA
>DMNE01000121.1:0-1951 GCA_003453735.1 Nitrospiraceae bacterium
GTTCACTTTTTCCTCGATAGTTTGCGCTGTTCCAACTTTATGCGGAGTACTTTTGAAATATGTTGCCCCTGTTTGCGAAGTCCTTCTAATACCCAACACCGAGACCGCATCGGCCTGCATAGCATATTATCTCCCGAAACATTTCTCGTCTTTTGACACTCTCGCAATGCACTTTCTTATAATCGTGAACAGCTACGAAATATCAGTCGGTGTTCGTTTCTCACGGAACTCAATAGAAAATGACCCTATTCCCCTGGGACAATAGTTTTATCCCGTAGTACGCGCGGCCACTGACAGGTGAATACGATTCCCTACGATCTTGCTTTCACCGACCAACCAACACCTGAGCAATTTTGAAGGACGCAAGAATTCCGATTATACTCCTCACTCTTCCAGTCGATGTTGGCTCCACCTACGAACACTCGCCAGTTGCAAAGTCGCTTGCCTCGGCACATTCAGACGTTGTACCATTTTAAAAAGTGAGATTCTGGATATTGCTATGATTCTCAGTGGAAAGGCAAAAGGTTATTCAAGCAGGCGAGGGAACAACAATGAAGAGATTTCTTATATGCCTTTTTGTCCTCATATCCGTAAGCCTACCTTTTGCAGCATTGGAACCTGTTGGAGCGCCCGAATCAGGGATATGCAGCGATGTCCCGAGGCATGCTATGACGCTGAATAAATGCGTTAACCATCGGCAATGTTAGTGCCCCCATAAAGGTAATTGCCTTTGTAGACCCTGACTGAGGCGTTAGCGCAAGACTTCATCGGGAGATGAAGANNCAGAAATCGAAGAGCATAATCTGCAATCAATCCATGAAGATGCTTGAAGACAGTTTTGAAAGAAAGCCTATTCCAAACACTGAATGCAAATCGAGCGAACTAGACGACAATAAAAAGCTGGCAGCTTGGTTCAGAGTCGACAGCACTTCAGCACTGATATTTCCTGATTGCAGATTGGAAAAAGGGTTGATTTCTGCTCAAGCTATCATTGATATTATTGACGGGAAAAAGTAAGTCCGCAGAGTGAGGAGTTTCCCGGCGATAGCATCCATCAGAGTGTTTCTTTCCCGTACTAACCTTGCAAGGTGTTAACAATGTCACAGTCTCAGCTTCAAGAAGGACTTCCCGCTCTTAGAAGCATATTCATTCTCAAGGTTTAATTCACTCTTTAATAGTCGTTGTCCTCGTCTTCCCCCTGGGTGTTAGCAATGTCAATACTGCCGCCGCTATGAGCAGTACGGGTACGTCACCCAAGAGATGTCCTCTATGCTCCGGATAAACGAGTGATTGAACTGCCATAATCCCGCCGTGCACAATGCTTGACCAAACCATAAACCATATGATACTGAGATGCTCAAGAGGATTCCGGGCTGCAATTATCAAGAAGACACCAAGTGTAGCATAGATTCCAAGAATCATCTGTAAGTAAAGATCAGGCCCATCCGTGTGCCATGTCCAACCCGAAGGCCAATAAATTGTGAGTGGATAAACTCCAACAGCGCAGAATGCACCAATCAATATCAGTGCAATCTTCAGATACTTAAGTCTTGAAACTTCTTCCATTGCTCCCCCCCTTCTTTTGAGAGACGCTTGTTAGTAATTTACCTCTATGGGAATTTCTTCCCTTTCCCACTACATGTTAATCGGTGGAGTCGCCGGTCTCCCAAAAGGCTGAAAGGTTAGCGACCCCAACAATGCAATGCAAATCCCGACTGGCAACAGAAACAGCTTGTTAGCCCTTTGGCGGTTTGTATCCGGTCTTTCCTGCTTTTTTCATAGCCTCCATCGCTTCTTCCGCTGTCATAAGGGGAGTAGTTTTGTATGCTTTCAGTGCACCTCCCGCAGCGATGGCCATGGAAAGAGCTGCTGCACTTACGTTATCTGGCAACTGATTAATAGCCACTACATCGTAATCTCCAAAAGCAAACCAGAAGCCCACAAGGCTGCC
>DMNE01000121.1:1985-3008 GCA_003453735.1 Nitrospiraceae bacterium
CGCACACGAACTACAGTTTAATAAAGCCCTTGTCTATTCAAATACGACAAGGGATCCCCTTTATTAAAGTCTATCATTGACGGACTTTGACTGCAATGGAATTGAAGTGCTTTTCTTAGGTTTAGGTCCAAACTTAAAAGGCTACCAGCCCTCATGATTTCCATTTGAATACTTCAATTATGCCAAATAAGTTTGGGGCGTCAGGTACAGGAAGAACAACGACCTTAGTGTTTTAAGGCGTAGCCGCACATATCTTAAGTTGAAAAAGAGTGATAGATGTGATAAAAGGATACTAAGAGGAGAACTCCAAATAGCATAAAAATCTCAATGGCGAAATAATTATTGAAGAGAAAGGAGACAAACACATGAACAAAGGCCAGGTATTCACAAGTGGAGGTTTGTTGCTCACATTGATACTTTGTGCAGCATTGGGGAGCGCAATGGATCAACAGGCGGCTCCCACCGAAAATAAGGGTGTTACGGTGAAGCAGCTGTCTTCAGTCGATCTAGGACCTGAAATCGAAGGAATGGGCGGCCGCCAACTTAGGTTGCGCATGATAACGATCGAACCAGGAGGCTACGTCGGAATTCACAGCCATAAAGACAGGCCCGGCGCGGTTTACGTGTTGCAAGGGAAGATTACCAATCATCTCGGCGACATGGCAAAGGAGTATGGTGAAGGAGAGGCATGGTCCGAAAACAAAGAGACGATGCACTGGGTTGAAAACAAGGGGACGATACCGGTAATACTCATTGCAACAGATATCTTTAAACAGCCTTAAAGTACTAGGCTATAGTTTTATATAGTGGCATTTAGACTATAAGGTGCTCATTTCCTGTTGCACTCGACATCATTATATCGAAATTCAGAGGTATTAACTACAGGAAGTAGAACGAAACCGCGCCGCGGTGGTAACGAGTCGTCAGGCAGCTCGAAAGAAATAGATCTCTTCGTGTGTTGTATGGGTTCGGTCCGTTAAGTCCCCTTTGCTGAGCAATCCCTGTCTTTTTACAATCTCCTTT
>DMNE01000074.1 GCA_003453735.1 Nitrospiraceae bacterium
AAAACAAAAACTCCCAATTTTTTTAAGAATTTTAGTTTACACAGTTTCTTGTATAAGTCAGTTCTATTTACTATATTTCTTATAGGGTTAGGGATATCGTCATTTTGGATTTTGAAACCAACGGATGACAGGATAGTTAAGTTAGAAAAACAAAACACGGATCTTCAAATTAAGGTCAATAACCTTTCCTCTAGAAAAGAAATGCTATCGTTCATTAATCTACTCAATGAACAAATGAAAAATGACGAGGAACGTGTCGCAGAGCTCGATAAGCAAACACAAAATAAGATGGCGGAACTTGATAAGAAAATCAATGATAAGTCAAAACAATCAGCTGCAAACACTTCGAATATACCACGGGCTATCTGTATTAACTGTCTGCAAAACGTAGCAGGAAATAGTGAGCATTATGATATGTGCAGAACAGTATGCGATGGCGTGCTGTAGCGCATATATTTTGCAACGGCTTCGCACCTTTCAGGACATTTTGCGAGACCCTCTATAATATTGCAGGGCATACATAACNNGATCCATGTGGTAGTCTTTGGCTAACACATCTCCACACGCTGCACACCGGCCTTTCTGTTGTTCTAATGCTTGTAGTATATCGTTTATTGTTGCTAATGGCGGGGCATAATTTTCTTTTTTAGCTTTATATCTTCCGGCCCTTATTCTATCCGAAATCACACCGCGTTCAATTTGCCAAGCTGATCTACGTTTTGCTTCACGATTTGTCCTACATAATTTACATACTACTCTAGGTCGTCCCACATTGAATGGAATATACGCATTACAGTCCATACAATGTTTATTTTTTCGATTCTTTCTTCTCTGTTTTCTATCGCGGGCGTTTATCTTATTTTTATTGAGAGAGGCCCACCTTTTCTTGCACTCTCTTCTTTTGTTTGGATCTTTGTATGGCATACATTATTATATATCACCATTGATAGTGTTTTGTTATCAAACAATATTAAGTCGCCAGGAACCTGACGCACCGTGAACAGCAGTAAACACCGGGCCGTGTTTTGATTGACGTTTCTTGGACTTGCCAAAAAACAACCATGACCCCTTGCAATCCTCGGAACCGCCATTACAATGTTCCTTGTCGGGAGCAAACAACGCTCCGCAGGTTCACAAAGAAAGAGAAGGTCAGTCATGGCTAACGAGCAGAACGACAAGCAGGGCACGGGAATCAACTGGGGCCGCATTCTGGAGCGCGATGCGCACGGTACGGCGGACCTGGGTGCGACGATGACGAAGCTGGAGGCGGAGGCTCGCGCCTACGTCGTGGCTAACGAAGTCCCGACGGAGCGAATCCGCGGCGCCGTTGCCACGGTGTACGAGCAGAACCCCAAGGTCAGTTTCGACCTCGGTTCTCTCACCAACCGCGTTGTCACCGAGATGAAGGTGGCTGCGGGTTCGGAGTCCAAGATCGGTGAAGCGGTCAAGGGCTTCATTCGTGGTGAGAGCAAGGCGTTCGAAGCCGGTGAGGGTGGTCTGTACCACATCGCGCGCGGCAAGCTCGGTGGCGTCCGGCGTGTGACCGCCGAGTACACCGAGGCGTTCCGCAAGGCGCAGGCGAAGAAGGCCGCGGACGCGCAGTGATTCACGTGCAGTGAATCCTAACCAAACATAAGGGTCAGATGATTCCAAAAGGATCGTCTGGCCCTTTTGCTTTATTGGCCTTGACAAAGCCCGCTTTGATTCTTATAATAAACAAGCTACAGAGGAGCAAACAAATGAGTGTTCGTATCTACTACCTGCGTGACAGAAGGAACATTCGCACCCGTGAAGATGGGAGCTGCACACGCGGCAATCCTATTGCATGTGTGGTGACGGAAGTTGATAAGGGAACTGGTACCATTCGGTATGCAGTTTCTACTCTCCATCCTCCCTTTACGGATAAGGATGGGGCGTTTGTCACACCCAAGTTCGACAAGACGCTTTCGAAGCGAATTGCTACTGGTCGTCTTACAAAGAGAGCCACCGTGCTCCAAGGTGTCCCTGGCAGCGGCCATGAGATTACCTTGAAAGTCATGCGTCATATCGCAGAAAATACTACAGCCGTGACGTTGCGCAATCTTGCGCGTGAGTGGGTGGAAATGGCATCCCGTCCGCGCGCTGCCGCAGCGGCACGACCGAGTGTCCTTCCTAATAGAATGGCTCAGAATATCCAGGCTTGACAGTAATAGTCAACCAGGATATAGTTGTATTTATTGGTGGGAACATTCTTCACGCCCGCTACTCATTCAAAAGGGTACGTGGGAATGCGGAATGTTGGCATATCAACAACAGACCAGGGAGAACCTAAAAGGTGGCCGCAAGGCCATCCCGGATCGAAAGATACGCATGGGGTTTATTGATCTGGCAACTGGAAATTATTATAGCAACGATGGTATAATCGTACCTGACGAAGTAATAAGGTCTCGCGACTGAAAATCCGAGCCAGTTAGATATAAAGAAAGGTTCGACTCCTTTCCCTGCCACCATAATGAGAAAAGAAATCTTCTGGCTGAATATTCATCCAGCTATTGTTATTGTTATCGCGTATGGATCATTTCTTACGTCGTGGCTGGTATTTCATATGTTTGGTATTGGACTTCTTATGTGGGCTATTGTAATGGTCTGTGGCTATCTGCACATGCGTAGTTGTTTCCGATAGGAAAGAACAATGGCAAAGCATAGTGTTGGCGACATAGTTCTAATGTCTGAGGTTTGCCACGCTCAGGATCTTCCTGAGAAATATAAGCCGGGCCGGTTTGGAATTATTGTGGCAGTGGAACAGCACGTCAATCACCCGCTCTATGCTGTGCTTGATACGAGCCGTGATATCAGATTGCCTTGGTATTCGAATTATATGGCTGTAAGAACAGAAGTCAAGAACGTTCCTCGTGAAATTCAGGAAGAACTAGAGGCCCGTCTTATCCAGTATAAGCGGCTCGGGTTTGATCCCTGGTTCTACAATACGGCATATCGAAGATGAAACTCAAACTTTTCTTCGGTAATAAAAACCCGTTGTGGTATTGGCTGGTCTCGGCTGAGATGCTCGGTGTCTCTGCATATATGATGTATCTCTGCTGGGCGTATGCTTGGGCGCGCGGCGATTACCTTACAATGCTTTGGGGCATTCCTGTTTTCTCATTGTCGTTTGCGTGGGTGTCATGGATGTTTGCTGGGAAAGCATTGTATATGCACTCTCAAAGCATTGAGTCCCTCGAAAAAGAAGAGAAGTTGTACCGTCTTACTCGACGTAAGAGAAGTTTGGAATCTGAACTTCACGAAGTGAACGAAGAGATTCTCGCTGTGGAGAAGGCCCAATGACAATGCCGAAGAAGGGTACTCGTCGCGTCCACGTCCATGATAAGGCGTATCGTTATCTTTTCAAGTGTTATGGTGGCGAGGAGCCGCATGTGTCTGTGTTCGTTCAGGAAGATTGCGACGAGCCCGGCAATGTTCTACAGATCAATTTGGATCGTGTGAACATCGAAGATTCTAGTTTGCCCGACTTTAGTAATGGTTGCGATTGCGGGCACCACAATGACGTTATTGGACGCTACGGGCTGGGGCCTGGCGACATTGCAGAATTGATTAAACTTTCTCAGATTGCCGGTTGGGAACCTTCTAAGAAGGGACCAGCCGTGCGGTTCGAGAAAGATTTCATTATTGATAGGGACAAGCGCAAGTGAATCAATGTGCCCGATGTTTGCGTAGGTGTAAGACTGTCCACACAATTACCCTCGAAGCAAATGTACGATATCATGCAAAGAATCGGGTTCCATTTCGAGTGTATCGTAAAGGAGACATAACACCTACCGATATACTCATATACAAGATAGACGTTTGCGCTCGATGTAGAAGACTTTGGGCGAAGTACGTTGAGAAATGGTTCTTTAGTAGGAAAAGCAATGAGTTGTGAATTATGTTCTGAGTCAGGCGGGCCACATCAACATGAAATTGGTTGTGTGTTTTGTGGCGTTAAAGACACTGTAGTCTCTAATCCTAACCAAGCGATTTCATTACCTAACGGTTGGTATGTGGCGAGACATATGGATACAAAAGAATGGTGGCTCATATGTTCCACCAAATGTGCTCTCGGGTGGGCCGCTGACAAACATAGAATCAGATTCGAACGAAAGATGAATCATGTTCCACTTAGGTGATAAAGTCAAGCTATCGGACTTTTATCTTGCCAATTATTGTGGCGTTGATAATCTAAAAGAACGCGCCGGTGAAGTTGTTGGCATCGAAGTTAGATATGTACCTGCCGAAACTTTGATGGAGCAGAAAGAAGCTTATCAGAGATTCTTTTCTCGGTATGGCAAGCTTGACAGATACGAAAGCATTACACTACTGGTGAAGTACCCGGATATCAACATGGTTTATATCATGTCGCAATTCGGAGTTGAACCTGTTAAATGAGCGCATTCCACATCATAAAGAAA
>DMNE01000008.1:0-167 GCA_003453735.1 Nitrospiraceae bacterium
CCGAGGGTAGGATGACGCTTGCCCTTTTCTTTCCCTGTACCGCCCAGAGTAACGCCCTGGTAAAGAAGGCAGTCCTCCCCTATCTCGGTTGTCTCACCGATCACTACGCCCATGCCGTGGTCGATAAAGAAACCAGCCCCGATCTTTGCTGCAGGGTGTATCTCAAT
>DMNE01000008.1:331-550 GCA_003453735.1 Nitrospiraceae bacterium
AGAGAAAAAGGAATCCCGTGCACTCCGGGGCAGAACTTACACGGTGCAACTGTCGTCATATCTCTCGACAAGAACGCCGAAAGAGAATATAATTTTTTCATAAAATTGAACTCGAGCAGAGTCGAGAACTTTTCGCATGACTCAGGGAAGAATCTTCCCCGTTTTAAGGAAGGGTTGCGGTGCCAGAAGAATTAGAAATAAAGACGATGATCGCGGATT
>DMNE01000008.1:595-774 GCA_003453735.1 Nitrospiraceae bacterium
CATTTTGTGCTCAATCACTGGCATTGCTAGGCTCTTAAAAAACGAAAACCCAACTGTCAGGGGGGACGCTGCCTATCTCCTCGGCATAATAGGTCACCCTCATGCCGTTCCTTTGCTGAAAGACGCATTGGGAGACGAACATGCAGATGTAAGGAACGTTATAAGGGAAGCGATTGAGG
>DMNE01000008.1:795-10149 GCA_003453735.1 Nitrospiraceae bacterium
AAGGCCTCACTTTTGATCGCACGTTATTTTGGGGCGGTCGCATTTTTTACAAAACGATACTTTTTGGTGTAAAATCCAGCTATGAAAAGCTTTAACGACGTGGTGGATTTTCACGGTCACAGCTGTCCCGGCCTCGCCTTCGGTTATCGGGTTGCAATGGCTGCTCTGAGAGAGATCGGCCAGGAGAAGGCCTCTGAGGACGAAGAGCTTGTTGCTGTTGTGGAGAATGACTCCTGCGCCGTGGATGCCATCCAGGTTCTTACCGGTTGTACTTTTGGGAAGGGGAATCTCACCTATAAGGATCATGGCAAACAGGTTTATACATTCATAAAAAGGCCCTCGGGTGAGGCGGTGAGGATTTCCGTGGGTTTTACTTCGCCTGAAGAGACAGAAGAAGAAAGAAATATGTGGAAACAATACACTCAGGGCGACCGCTCAGAGGAAATCCTAAAAGTCTTACGGAACAGAAAGGCAAAAAAGACAAAAGCTGTTTTAGAGGCGGCTGAAGCGGAACTGCTGAAAATAACAAAAGTGGATGTCGTGCTCCCCGCGGAAGCAAGAATATACCAGAGCGTGACCTGTACCTTGTGCGGTGAGGAGGTTGCCGAACCAAGAGCAAGGATAAAAGAGGGAAAGGTTGTCTGTATTCCCTGCTTCGAGGGTAGTCCATAGTATAGTAAGGTCTGTACTCGCGGGGCGGCATGCTTCGAGAATCTACTCTGCGAGTAAGAGTTCTATGATACAACAGCGTGGTCAAGTATGAAAAAACTCGTTGAGAAGGCGAATGTCTTAATTGAGGCTCTACCCTTCATCCGTAACTTTTTTGGCAAAATTGTTGTCATTAAGTATGGCGGTGCTGCGCAGGTTGAAGATGCGTTAAAGAATTCCTTTGCGCAGGATGTGGTACTCTTAAGTTTTATCGGCCTAAAACCCTTAGTTGTGCATGGCGGGGGACCAAAAGTAAGTGAAACAATGAAGAAGATGGGGAAGGAACCAACATTTATTCAGGGCCAGCGGGTGACGGACAAAGAAACGATGGATATTGTCGAGATGGTACTTGGTGGGCTCATTAATAAGGAGATTGTAGCCTTGATCAATAGTCACGGCGGGAAGGCTGTAGGTCTGAGTGGAAAGGACGGAGGCCTTGTAAAGGCGAAAAAGAAGTTCATTAAGAAACCCGCCCAAAAAGGTGAAGAAGAGGTTATTGATATCGGGCTTGTGGGTGAAGTTGAATCCGTTGACCCTCAGATACTAAACTCTCTTGAAAGGGATGGCTTTATCCCTGTTATTTCACCTATCGGAGTTGGGACAAAAGGGGAAACGTACAACATAAATGCAGATTACGTTGCATCAGCAATAGCTTCTTCACTGAAGGCAGAAAAATTGATACTCCTAACCGATGTCAGCGGGATAAAAAATGCTGAGGGCAACGTATTAACGACTCTCAGCAGAAAGGATATCTTAGAGCTCATCAAAGAGAAGGTGATTTCCGGCGGTATGCTCCCAAAGGTCCATGCGTGCACCCGCGCCCTTGATGCCGGCGTGAAAAAAACGCACATCGTGGATGGCAGAACCCCTCATTGTCTCTTGCTGGAGATATTTACAAAAGAGGGGATCGGGACAGAAATCGTACGATAAATGACATCGAGCGGGACGGATGTCGAGGTAAATGCATACCGGTCGGAAAAGGAGGTAAGGTTCATGAAAGGTGTTGCTCTGTTCATCTGCATCGCCACAGGCTTAAGTATAGTTGCTTGCTCCAAGCCTTCCCAACAGACCACAGAGATCAAACGGTATTCTCTTGACAGTCTCGACGGTCTTATTACTGAGTCTGGCGCTCAGTTAGACAAGGAAAACTCTGGTGACGGCAAGGGGTCGTTGCGGATCACCGCAACGGAGCCGACCGTAGTTCGATTATTTGAGACCGGAGACATAAATGTGGAGAATGCTCGACTCTTTTATGCTGCAAAGGTGCGTACAAAGGGGTTAAAGGGGCGGGTATATTTAGAAATGTTGTGCGATGTTCCCGGCAAGGGCGAATTTTTCTCTCGGAATGATCGGACTGCTGTGACCGGATCAACAAAGTGGATAAACATGGAGACGGTTTTCTTCATTAAAAGGGGGGAGAAACCAGACAATGTGAAGCTGAATCTGGTCATCGACGGCAAAGGTACGGTATGGATCGATGACGTTCGCTTGTTAAAGGGCGCGCTCTAAGCGAGAGAAGGAGACTTTGCCAGACAAAAAGCCTGGCTGGTATTCTGAAGAACTATAGCTGGCAAAAACCGTACATCCTGAACTGCCAGAATGCTCGGGGTCAATGACCCCGAGAGGATGTCACCAATGATGATAGGAGCAGCCCTTTCTGACTATGGCGAACAGGAGATTGTTGAAGGGAATAAGGCTTGTTTTTCTTCTCTTGGCCATCTCTATCCCTCTTGCTTATTTCCTTTTCATGCCTGATATAGCTAAACTTAAAACCGACAATCCAAAGAAGACCGCATTAATGGAGTATCGGGAGAAGGAATGGAAAGAGAAGGGGAGAAAGTACAGGATAAACCAGGTGTGGATGCCCCTCTCAAGGATTTCACCGTACCTCATAAAGGCAGTTCTTATAGCAGAAGATGACAAGTTCTGGAAGCATGAGGGGTTTGACTATGAAGCAATGCAGAAGGCCATAGAAAAGGATATAAAGGCAAAAAAGTTTAAGGTTGGTGGCAGCACCATAAGCCAGCAGTTGGCAAAGAACCTCTACCTTTCTCCATCAAAAAACCCTTTGCGGAAAATAGCCGAGGCAGTCATCACATGGAGGATGGAGATGGTGCTTTCGAAAAAGAGGATACTGGAACTGTACCTAAATGTCATTGAGTGGGGAGATGAGGTGTTCGGCGTGGAGGCTGCGTCAAAATACTACTTTGGGAAACCTGCATCCGAGCTTACCCCTGAGGAGGCTGCAAGGCTTGCCGCAGTCCTCCCAAACCCAAGGAGATATAACGCCGCAGGGAATCAGCGGTATGTGGTGAACCGTTCAAATCTCATTTGCAGTATCATGATAAAAAGAGGCATTATTGCCCCTGAATACAATGAGGCCGCCGGAGAAGATAGATCTCCTTCCGAGTCCGAGACACGGTTTCCCATGCTTCCGATCGAAAGGCAGCAGCCCTCGGAGTGAACCACCCGCGACCTTACGGTCGGGGCTTCCTGAATGAACGACAGGGCTTGTCTCCGGGGTTACCGGAGAGAGAAGTCTCATCTCCATAGTCGTCCCATGGGTTGGGCCTGGTTGCACCCTCGTTACCGTACTTCTGCCGAAAGTTCTTTCAACTCAACCGCTTTGGCCGCATTGCGTCCCCATTGAGTTTCAGTCCACATCGGGGGACACACGTGCATTCTTTCCGCAAGCGTCTTGGGCACCGAGTAACCGCATCGTGAGCGGCAACCAGCCTTTCTGAGGCCGACATCCACGCCAGTGAACTTGCTGGTGTCAAGAGTTTCTGGAGTTGTGGCAGCAACGTGTACACGACCTGAAAAGTAAGAGTTCGCGCCAAGAAATAAAGGAAGCTCGTTGAAAATGAAAGACGGCAAACCCATCCTTCATTTCCTTTACTGCTTTTGTCCTGGCTCTTCCGGGTGGTAGAGCCTGAATTTTCCCCGAAGTGTCTTCTCTATTTGCCAAACCGCTCCTCGGCTGCTCGCAGAAGTCTTGAAAGATCATCCATGTACAAGAAAACATCATCGAAGTCATTCTTTTGACGGAAAAGTAAAGTTCAATTAGCTTATATTTCAGCAAGTTATAGTGGGCATGGTATTTGTATAGTTCTTGAAAGACGAGCTTCAGCACCGCAGGGGAAAAGGGGATATTACATGGCTGACGAAAAACAACAGATCAATCCTGAAGAGACGAAGGAAGTAACGCCGAAAAAGGGCCCTAAAAATATATTCGTCATCATTGTTGCCTGTTCGATCGTCCTTACTGTCGTGGCGGGATTTATAGTCTGTGCCCAGTTTATCGCCAAAGGCAAATCAGGGGAAGGCCGCAAGAAAGATGAGAACAAGGATGTGAAGGCAACCCTTGTCTCCCTTGAGCCCTTTGTTCTGAACCTGGCGGAGCAGGGCAGATTCCTCAAGGTCTCCATGGAGTTTGAGCTCACCGATGCCTCCTTTTCTCAGTTATTCACTGAGAAAACCCCACAAATAAGGGATGCGATTATCACCCTCGTGAGCAGTAAGTCAGTAGAATCGGTCTCAAGTCCCGAGGGGAAATTCCAGCTGAAGGATGAAGTGCTCCTCAGGGCAAATCAGGCGCTAGGGAAAGATGCTTTAAAGAACCTTTATTACACCGAGTTTGTGATGCAATGAGCAACATTCTGTCACAAGATGAAGTCGATGCGCTCCTGAAAGGTGTCCAGTCGGGCGAAATAACCACCGGGACGGCAAAGGAGAAGATCATCTCAAGTATAAGGCCGTATGATCTGGCCAGTCAGGAGCGACTTCTACGAGGTCGGCTGCCCGGTCTGGAGATTGCCAATGAGCGGTTCGCGCGTTTCTTCAGAAATTCAATAGCAAACCTTATCATGCACTTTGTCGACGTCAAGGTCCAGAACGTTGAGATCATAAAGTTCAGCGACTTTATGAAGACTATCCCTTCTCCCTCAAGCATTAATATCTTCAAGATGGAGCCTCTTAAGGGCTATTCGCTCCTCGTTTTAGAGGCTCCCCTGGTGTTCGCCTTTGTGGAATTCTTCTTCGGGGGCAAAGGGGCTCCTTATATAAGGTCAGAGGGAAGGGCATTCACTGTCATAGAACAGAGGATCATCAAAAAAGTTGTTACCATGGCCCTAACGGATATGGCCAATGCTTGGGCCGGTTTAGCGCCTATCAATCCGGAACAGGCAGGTTCCGAGATGAACCCCCAGTTTGTGACTATTGTGACGCCGAGCGAAAGCGTGATCAAGATAGAGATTCATATCGAGATAGAAGACTTCACCGGAACAATGTTGTTCTGCGTTCCCTATTCCCTGATCGAGCCAGTGAAGGAAAAACTCTATTCAGGCATCCAGAGCGAACGATCCGAGGCGGATCAGAGATGGGTCGAAAGAATGAAAGAGATACTTCTCGATTCCTCTGTCGAGGTGGTTGCTGAATTAGGGAGGGTTGAACTCGTCTGCGAGGAATTGATGAATCTCGATACGGGCAGTGTGATCACCCTTGGCAAGAGTGTAACCGATGATCTTGCCGTAAAGGTTGCGAATATTCAGAAGTTCAGCGGTCAGCCTGGTTACAGCAGGGGAAATCAGGCCCTTAGAATAACCAAGATACACTAGCAAGGAGACAGCTATGAGCCAAACTGCAGTAGACGCCAACTTTGAAGAGCTAAAGGGGGAAAAGAAGGAATCCCCGGGGAAAAACGATATCGAGTTTCTCCTGGATATTCCTCTCGAGATAACGGTGGAATTAGGTAGGACGAGAATGTTAATCAAGGATCTCTTGCAACTCGGTCAGGGTTCTGTGGTCGAATTGGAAAAAGTGGCAGGGGAGCCGATGGAGGTGCTCGTTAACAATAGGCTCGTGGCAAGAGGAGAGGTTGTGGTAATCAACGAGAAGTTCGGGGTGAGGCTGACCGATATCATCAGTCCCACGGAAAGAATACGGCAGCTCAAATGACGGAGATGTACTTCCGGACGGTGTTGGCTCTTGCCGCGGTGATAGGACTGATCTTCCTTATCGGCATTTTCCTCCGGAAGAAACAGGGCAAGGCAGCGATCATGAATGTTCTTGCTTACCAGTCGTTTGGCCCGCGCAAGGGAATCGCGGCGCTGAAGATTGGAAGGGAGATACTTCTGCTCGGCATTACATCATCGGATCTGAAGTTATTAAAGACAATCGAAGAAAATGATCTCGAGACGGATACGGCAAGGGATATCAGCAATGCAGTGAAGAGGTTAAGGAACATGAAGGAGCATCTCAATGAAAATAACTGACCCTACGGTTGAAGTCTTCCTGCTCATTAGCTTTCTGTCCTTGCTGCCTGCAATACTGGTGATGTTCACATCTTTTACCCGAGTGGTGATTGTCCTGTCTTTTTTACGCCAGGCCATTGGCGTACAGACGATACCCCCGAACCCGGTTATCATCGGCTTAGCAATATTTTTAACCCTCTTTATCATGTCTCCCACGATAGACGTGATTACAAAAGATTCAATAAACCCTTACGTGGACAAGCAGATAACAATGCAGGAGGCTTTCAAAAGGGCCGAACCGCCTATCAAGACCTTTATGCTTAAACAGACAAGGCAGAAGGACATCGCCCTCTTCTTGAACCTCGCAAAGGAAAAGACCCCCAAAAAACCCGAAGAATTGCCGATAAGGGTTGTCGTACCCGCATTTGCGATAAGCGAACTGAAGACGGCCTTTGAAATAGGCTTCCTCATCTTTCTGCCATTCCTGATCATCGATATGGTAGTGAGCAGCATACTCCTTTCCATGGGCATGTTGATGCTTCCTCCTGTATTGGTTTCCCTACCGTTCAAGCTCCTGCTCTTCGTGCTCGTCGATGGCTGGAATCTCGTGGTCAGTTCGATCGTGAAGAGTTTCATATGACCATAGATCTGGTAAAGGAGATCTCAGCAGAGGTATTCAAGACCATACTCCTGGCGTCAGCGCCTGCCCTTCTGGTCAGTCTTGTCGTTGGACTGGCGGTCGGCCTCTTTCAGGCGGTTACCCAGATACAAGAGTTTACCCTGACGTTCGTGCCGAAGATCCTTGCCGTCTTTATATGTCTGTTCATATTCTTTCCCTGGATTGCGCGGCTGCTGACGACCTTCACCATCAACATTATCGAGAAGATACCGGTGCTCATACGATGAGAAATCTTCATAGTGCGGCGTCCGGTCTTTGTGGATGATTATGGATATTTTTGCAAAATATATCCCCAACTTCCTGTTAATTCTCCTCAGGGCAGGGATAGTCATCGGTATGCTTCCCTTCTTCGGGAGCAAGAGTATACCGGTCCAGTTCAAGATAGGTCTGGTCGTTGCAATCGCACTCATCCTGACGCCGGTTGTGCATTTCGAGTTCTCACGGTCTGACATCCCTGTGCTGGTGATACGGGAGCTTATCTTCGGACTCGTTCTCGGGTTTGCGGCACGGGCGGTATTTATTGCAGTGGATATGGCGGGACAGATGATGAGCAACGCCATGGGTCTTTCCATGGCAGCGCTCTTTAACCCTGAAATGGGTCAGTCCACGGAGGTAGCCGACCTCTATGGAATCATAGTCATGCTCGTCTTCCTTGCTACGGACGCACACCATGATCTTATCTATATTTTCGTGCGAAGCTATGAATGGCTGCCTCCGGGAACAGTCGAGGTGAAGGGCCTCGTTGCAGAAGCGGTTACGATAACCGCGAAACTATTTACGATAGCGCTGAAGATGAGCGCTCCCGTCGTCATCATTATGGTTATGACGAACCTGCTGCTCGGGTTTATCTACAAGGCGGTCCCTCAAATAAATATCTTCTTTGTCGGACATCCCTTCCTTATTTTTGTCGGCTTTGTCGTGATGCTCTTGGGCATACCCTTCTTTGTCCAGGTAACCGGAGGTAGTCTCGCCACGATAAAGGATGAGATGACGAGGGTCATCGTGATAGCCAAGGGTCATCATGCCTGAATTCGAAGAGAAAACAGAACAAGCTACGCCCCGAAGGCGAGAGAAGGCCAGAGAAAAGGGCCAGATTGCGAGGAGCCGTGAGCTGATATCCATCGCTGCAACAGCGGGGGTAATTGGAACATTTTTTTTCGCGGGTGATTTCTTCATGACGCGTATGTCTGTTTTGACAGGCAACCTGCTTAGCCTCCGCTATGGGAGGGACCCTTTTGCGGTCATGAGGGCCGCCTCATCAGAGATGCTACTGACCTTGATGCCCTTTTTCGGAATGACGGTCACCTTTGTTCTCCTAGCCGGCGTATTGCAGGGAGGCTTTCTCTTTAAGCCTCTAGACATCGACCTGGAAAGGCTCAACCCCGTCAATGGATTGAAGAGGATATTTTCCCTGTCTGGCCCCCTGGATTTCTTGAAGAATCTTTTCAAATTCGTTGTTGGTGGAGTCCTCTTTTATTTCGTCATCAAGGGGGCGATCGCGCGTGTCATTCCCCTGTCAGCAATGGATCTGAGCCAACTGCAAGCCACTGCCGGTAAACTCCTGGGGAAAACGGTGCTCTCCGCCTTTGCGGTCTTCTTTTTGCTGGCTGCTGTCGATTATCTCTACCAGAGGTGGCAGTTTGAGCGCTCCATCAAGATGACCAAGGAAGAAATACGAGATGAATTTAAGGAATCGGAGGGCAATCCTCTGGTCAAGTCGAGGATAAAGACTCTGCAGAAAGCGATTGCGAGGAGACGAATGATGCAGGAAGTCCCGAAGGCTACTGTTGTCATAACAAACCCGACGCATCTTGCGGTCGCCCTGAGGTATGAAAAAAATGTGTCGTCAACTCCGCGGGTCACTGCGAAAGGAGCTGGATTCATTGCAGAGAGGATTAAAGAAATCGCAAAAGAGCACGCTATCCCTATGGTTGAGGACAAGCCCCTGACAAGGACTCTCTATAAACTCAAAATTGACTCCGTAATACCGGAGGAACTTTATAGGGCAGTGGCCAAGATATTGACGCACATATATACGCTAAGGGGAGCGGCAAGATGAATTTCCTGCGACTGATACAACAGAGGGGCGACGTCATTGTTGCCGTCTGTGTTGTGGCTATTGTGGTGGTCATGATGCTCCCCATCCCTCCGTTCGTCCTGGACATCCTTCTGTCCTTATCTATTTCCCTCTCGATAGTAATTCTCATAACGGGCATCTATATCAGGAAGCCACTTGATTTTTCGGTATTCCCGTCAATGCTCCTCATAACAACCCTTTACAGGCTTGCACTGAATATTGCGGCAACGCGATTGGTACTTCTCAGGGGCGCAGAGGGCACAGACGCGGCAGGGCAGGTAATACAATCCTTTGGCAGCTTCGTCGTGGGTGGCAACTACATCATCGGCGCCGTGATCTTCTGCGTGCTGATCGCAATTCAATACGTCGTCATCAACCACGGTTCCGTGCGCATTTCCGAAGTCACCGCGCGTTTCACGTTGGACGCTCTACCCGGCAAGCAAATGTCGATCGACGCGGACCTGAACGGCGGCCTGATTGACGAAGCCGAGGCGCGCCGCCGCAGAAGAGATCTGAGCGGCGAGGCCGAATTCTACGGCGCGATGGACGGCGCGTCGCGTTTCACACAGCGGGACGCGATCGCAAGCATTATCATTACCGGCGTCAACATCATCGCGGGTTTCCTGATCGGCGTGCTG
>DMNE01000114.1 GCA_003453735.1 Nitrospiraceae bacterium
GACGGCCATCGGAAGGTTCAATGGGTCCTTGGCAACTTTGGATGCTATCGAGATCGGATCGGTTGTAATCAATGAGGTTATTAAGAGATCTTCGGTTAAGAAAGAAGAAATTGATGAAGTAATCATGGGCAATGTGCTCCAGGCGGGATTGGGGCAGAATCCGGCAAGGCAGGCAGCCATTCGAGAAAGCCTTCCGGAGCATATTCCTTCCTTCACCTTAAACAAGGTATGCGGTTCAGGCTTGAAATCGGTTGCCCTCGCAGGGCAGGCCATCGCATCAGGGGAAGCCCATACCATTTTTGCCGGAGGAATGGAGCACATGACCGGTGCTCCTTATGTGGTCAAGTCTGCACGGTGGGGACAGCGCTTAGGCAATGCTGAAATGATTGATACGCTTATCAACGATGCACTGTGGGATATGTTCTATGACTGCCATATGGGAATTACTGCTGAAAACATAGCGGAGAAATTTCATATTACGAGAAAGGATCAGGATGAGTTTGCTGCCCTCTCACAAAAGAAAACCGAACAGGCGATTAAGGAAGGCAAATTCAAAGATGAGATTGTTCCGATAAGGATTAAGCAGCAACGGGGTGAAGATAAGATATTCGATACCGACGAGCATCCACGCTTCGGCACGACTGTGGAGAGCCTCGCAAAGTTACAGCCCGCATTCAAAAGGGAAGGGACGGTAACCGCGGGGAATGCATCGGGAATTAATGATGGTGCGGGGGTGGTTCTTGTGGTGTCCCAAGAGAAGATGAAACAACTGGATCCCCCATGGGCTTTCAAGATTATGGGATCAGCTTCTGCTGCTATAGACCCTGCTTATATGGGACTCGGGCCGATCAACGCATGTAGGAGGCTCATCGCAAAGGCTAACTGTACCATAGCGGACCTTGACCTCATTGAGATAAACGAGGCATTTGCCTCACAATCGATTCAGGTCCATCGTGACATGGAATGGGATTTGGAGAAGGTGAATGTCCTCGGTGGGGCCATTGCCCTTGGACATCCTGTCGGGGCAAGTGGCACACGGATCCTCGTGACGCTCATATATGAGATGGTGAGAAGGAATGTGGCCCTTGGCCTTGCATCCCTGTGTATAGGTGGAGGCCAAGGGATAGCAATGATCATAGAGAGGGTCAGGTAGAGTCTCAGAGTTCTTCATAAGGCACAAGAGACAAATTCGTTTCACTACCTCATAGAAGACAGCAGGCGATGCGATAAGGCCCTGACTTGAGTTCCTGATGACGGCAAAGAAATGGAAAGGGGGTTTCACCCCCTTTTATCTTTTCCTCCATTTGTCTTTTCTCTCTTGGCCCCGGATTGTTCGCGTGTTAATGATTTCTCTGACTGTTCCGGTTTTGCTGACTTGATAGCTTTCGCCTGTGGTTCTTCAGGTCTGGAGGGACTATCTTTCGCTTTTTCTCCATCTGCCCTTTCCTGAAGCCATTGCGCGATTGTTGGAGCAAGCTCCTTTTGTGATTTGGAGCCGACGAAAACCCCGATATGGCCACCCTTAAATTCATAGAGTACTTTGTCGTTGGTGCCGACGAGGTCATTGAGCGGTTTGGTCGAACTCGGAGGCACAAGATGATCTCCACTTGCATAGATATTGAGCAGAGGCATAGTTATGTTTTTGAGGTTCACGGTTTTGTCGCCGACCTTCAAGCCGCCCTTCACGAGTTTATTTTCTTGATAACAGTCTTTTATGAACTGTCTCAGACATTCTCCTGCCTGGCCGGGACTGTCAAATATCCACTTCTCCATTCTCAGGAAATTGAGAAGTTTTTCCTTATCCTCTAACGTATCGAGCATGTCCAGGTATTTCCTGATATTGAGGGTAAAGGGCATCAACATTAAGAATCCGGCATTCAGGAAATCCCCTGGAATGATTCGATATGCATCAACGAGGGCGTCAGCGTTCATGTTTTTCGACCAGCTGAAGAGAAGCGCGTCATTTGTGGAGAAATCGATAGGTGTCACGAGGGTTACAAGATTCTTTATCTTCTCAGGATACAGGGAAGCGTATATCGCCGAGAATGTCCCGCCCTGACAGATGCCCATAAGGTTAATCTTACGGCTCTTTGTCGTTTCTTTGACAAAATCAACACAGCTATTCAGATATCCATTGATATAATCGTCAAGGGTCAGATACATATCCGCCTTCGTAGGATAACCCCAATCGACGATATAGAGGTCTATTCCGTGCTGTAGGAGGTTCCTCACGATACTTCGGTCGGGCTGGAGATCGAGCATATATTGCCTGTTCACAAGAGCGTATATGATGAGCACCGGCACCCTGCAGGTCACTTTGCCGTCTTGTTTGTAATGGTACAAGCGAAGTTTATCCTCCTCATAAACCAGTTCCTTCGGGGCGGTGCCAACATCAATTTCGTCTACCTCGGTTAGGGTTTCAGTGCCCCTTATCAGTTTTCTGTTCACTTCCCCGAATTCCCGTATAATGGCTCTTGTATCAAAGTTCATGAATGGCGTCTTCATACGGCAACCTCCTGCGCAACTGATAAGCTCTTTATCTGTTTTTCGAGGACTTTAACTTTTTTCTTCAAATCATAGATCGTTTTATAAAGATCATCCATCTCCGTACGGAGGGCTATCGGAAAATCATAGAGATACAGTTCCATCAACTTAAAGAAGTGCTTGCGGACGGACATGGAAGCGTCTGCCAATTGCCCCTGTATCTTCGAAAAGTCTTCTGTCTGAAACAGTGCATAGTATGCCTTTTCGTTGACTTCGAGCCATAGGTCGAAGAATTCATCGAAGCTCTTGATCTCTTCCTGAGCCTTGATCCTCCGGGCGACGGTTTCGATCACCTTCTCCATGGCGGTAAGGCCCGTTACATACATCATGTGCTGATATTCAGTGTTTTTAGCCATATAAATCGATATGTCGTCAAAGCTCCGCAGGAGTAACTCGATCTTCTCCCTGTCCTTGCCGACAGCCGGCACATGAAAAATCTTGCCAAATGTGTTGTCAAAGGCGGCAAAAACATTATGGAAGATGTTCATGAGGGATTCGGGACGTCCCTCGACAAATTGGGGCAGTGTTCCTATGCTACTCTGTATCGCATCTGTCCAGGGCTCCACAAACCCCCGTGCCGAGATACCGAATGTCTGTATGAGCTTTGTTATCTCGTCGTAGAGTTCTATGAGCGCCTCGGCGGAGCTAAGCCCGAAGATCTTGTCTATGACCTCCTTGTACTTAGCGGGGTCGATAAGATCTTTATAAGCATCTGCTGAAAAAGTCCTCTCCTGAATCGCCTTCAAAAGAGGCAGCCATACTTCATAGAGCTTTATATAAACATTTGAACTGCTGAATGTCTTTGATAAGGTTTCTTTGATCACATCGACATTTGAGTCTCCCGTCTCTTTCATGGCATCGACAACGGCTGTAATCCATGAATTGTAGATATTGAAGAACTCACCTGGGGCAGCCGACGAACCTTCAGTGCCTCCTTTTAGGCTGAATAAGGTCTGCTGCAATTTCTTTGCCTTCTCTATCCAGTCTTCTCTGAACTTCTCCTGTGATTTGACCCACCTATCAAAAAAATCTTGCGCTTTTTCCATGTGCACCTCCTCTGTGTATTTAGGCTTCAGGCAGTATATCCGCCCAGGATCAACAGGCCGTAGTCTGAAAAATTAAGCACCGCCTGTGCGGTGAGCAAAAGACTCGTAATGTTATCAGCAACAAGCCCAATCAAATCAGCGAAATGTCAAAGCTCTAACATCACGCAACACGCGCCGGAGACATATTTATGACTCTTGAACTGCTTCTCGAAATGTGCTTTTCTCACCTACTCGTCGGCACGGGAAAGTCTTCCTCGATAGGCCACACCGAGATGGAAGTGCAGTCGTCTCTGTTCGAGAACTATAATAGACGGGCTTGCACTATTACTGCTGCTTCTGCGCCGTCTGTTTGAAAAGCACAGAGTAATTCCTAACCATCTCTTTGCTCATCTCCATCTGTTTCTCAACGGTATTCTTCCACGTCTCCTGTATCTTTGCCGCCTCGTCCGTGAAGACCTTCGAAGAATTGGCCATTGAGGTAATCCATGAATTATAAAGTTCGAACAGTTCCTTTCCCGCATGACCGTCTTGAGAGCCGACCTGGTTGAAAAAAGCCTCTTGTAATTTTTTTGTCGACTCTGTCCAGTTCTCCATAAATTCCTTTTGGGTTTTTACCCAGTTTTCGAGAAAATCCCTCTGCGATCTCAACCATCCATCAAAAAATTCGTATGCCTTTTCCATGGCTAGCCCCCCCTTATTTTGGATTAGCAAAGTCAGCAAAATGCTGATCAGTCTCAAGCAGATTATTGACTGTTACTGCGTAACTCTTTGAAGAGTTCAAAAAAGTTCTTGGCGATCTCCTTATTCATCTCTAACTGTTTGTCGATGATCATCCCCCATGCCTCCTGTGCCTTTTCCCCACCTTCCTTAAAAATATTGACCTGAAGTTCCTTGATGGTATCTCTCAAAAACCTGTTCTCCTCCTTCAACTGCTCATTTTCTTTGAGAACTTCGTCATATTTCGAGCGTGGGACAAAGCCGAGAACAATATAGAAATCGACCATCTTTTCGAATATGTCGGGAGCATTCGGAAATAAATTCTTATCATGGTTCATATTCCAGAATTTCTTTGCGGCTTCTATTCCTTCCTGCTGCATTCTCAGGAAAAAATCATAGAAGTCCTTCTTAAAAAGAGGACTGGCAAAAAGGTTCATCATATTCTTGAACATATCTTCATTGGAATACATATTGCCCCCCATAGTGGATCATTCGTAGGCTATAACCTTATTATAGTACAGCCTGAAAGATTGTCAAGGGCTAATTTGTCTAAAAAAATCAGATAGTTTTGTTTTTAGAAAAAATGAATCTGATAGGGGGACTTCCGCTGTCCATCACGAGCTTTCTGCTGTTGTATCCTTACTGAAAGATAGTACGCTACTAGTTTGGCCAGACAATCGGGAAACGCAGGCAGTATTTATCTGCCGAAACTGCTGTTTCCGTGTCAATGCTGACCATCAGTGGTCTCCTGCCCGGGGTTCCCCAGACCGTCTAACGGGAAGGCAATACCCGCAATACGCCGATGTCTGAGAATCGCGGAGCTTCCACTTCAACCGCTTCCTGCGGTTAAGTGGTGAGTAGTTCACGGCAGGCTCTTAAGGCACTATCTCGGTGATATCAGTATCAACGTGTTTCTCGAGAATATTCCCTTTTTGATCAAACTTGCAGGCGAGCACAAAAGGATCGTGATAAAAAGTAAACCACGCCCCTTCTTCAATGCCCCTTTTTTCCCACTCTTCTTTTTTTGCGATGGACTCAAGGGGGAAATTATCATATGCCATGATCCAGAGAGGATTAAAGTGAGCATGAGTGGGGAGCAAATCTACCATATGCAGTGCACGTGTGTTTCCTGAGGCCAGTCTAACGATCTGAAAGCCTCTGTTATGTCCTCCGGTGAGGATAACACGGATTCCTTTCCGAACTTCCATATCACCATCGACCAATTCAAGATTCTTGCTTTTTTTTAAAACCTCATAATTAATCGGCCAGAAGGTGTTCAGAGATCTTTTGTTCGGATTGAGCACGTCGTCCCATTCTTTCCTTTGTATGATATGTTTAGCCCGGGGAAACGTGAGCGTTAATGCCCCTGTATCCTCTTTCGTTACTACTCCACCAGCATGGTCGAAATCATAGTGGGTCAAGATCACATAATCGATATCGTCCCGCTTGATTCCCAAGAGCCTCAAATCTGCTATCAGATTCCATTGTTCCTTTACCCTGAAGATCTGTTTCTGTTTATCGGTGAGTTTATTGCCTAATCCCGTTTCAATAAGAATAAGCGAATCACGTGTTTTCACAAGTAATGGCCAGGCTGCCATGGGGATGGTATTGTCAGCCGAGGAGGGATATTTTTTTGACCAGAGAACCTTGGGTACAACACCGAACATTGCACCGCCGTCCAGTTCAAATCTTCCTCCATCGAGCCAGACGAGTTCGAAATCCCCAAACTTAAGGCTTTTTTTCATGACATCTCAAATGGCAGGACCCGTTCCTAAAACCATGGACAAATATTCCACGACGTCACGTTTAGCTTCAAGTCCAAATACTATCATATTTTTTTATAAAAGATATCAACAGTTTTTAACCCTCAGAGCTATGAACCGACCGATCCATGTTAAGTATGACATGCGCCTGGTCTTCCACCTGCCCTGCATGCTTGGTGGAGGGTCGTTGATCTTTTCCTTAGGGAAAAGAACGGCATATGGGGTCTGCACGCTATCGGCATTGACCGGTACTTTTCTTCTGGGCATAACCGATGTGCTGTAGCGCGATTGTTATCTCCTCCAGTATCCCAGGATCATCGATTGTTGAAGGAACCTTGTACTCTTCGCCGTCAGCAATCTTGCGCATGGTGCCCCGCAGAATTTTGCCTGAGCGCGTCTTGGGGAGTCTCCCCACGACGGCAGTTGATTTGTAGCAGGCGATTGGACCAATTTCATTACGCATCAGTTCCTCAAGTTCCTTGCTGACATCTTCCGGATCTCTCGTCGCTCCAGCCTTGAGAACGATAAAACCGATGGGTAATTGACCCTTCAAAGAATCACCAGCACCAATGACGGCGCATTCAGCAACGTCAGGATGTGTAGCGATGATCTCCTCCATTTCACCCGTGGAAAGCCTGTGGCCAGCGACATTAATGACATCATCTACACGGCCCATAACAAAAATATAGCCGTCTTCGTCTTTATAACCCCCGTCAGCCGTGAAATAATAACCCGGGAACATCTTGAGATAAGCCTGAAGGAACCGCTTCTCTGCGTTCCAGAGTGTCGGGAACGTCCCAGGAGGAAGTGGGAGCTTCATCACAATAAGACCCTCCTGTTTCGGGCCGAGGACTTTTCCTGAGCTATCGAGAATCTGGACGTCGTAACCGGGAACAGGTTTCGTCGAAGAGCCCGGTTTAACAGGAAACTGCTCTATGCCCATGCAATTTGCCGTGATAGGCCAGCCAGTCTCCGTCTGCCACCAGTGGTCGATCACAAACTTCTTCAGTAGGTTGCGCGCCCAGTGATAGGTGTCCGGATCGAGCCGTTCCCCTGCGAGAAAGAGATATTTGAAAGATGAGAGATCGTATTTCTGAATGTATTCACCCTTCGGATCCTCTTTTTTGATCGCCCTGAAAGCGGTCGGAGCGGTGAAAAGGGTCTTTACGTTATGCTGGGAGATAACTCTCCAGAATGCACCAGGATCCGGTGTTCCCACAGGCTTTCCTTCATAGAGAATGGTAGTGCACCCAGCGAAAAGTGGGGCATAGACAATATATGAATGCCCTACAACCCAGCCGACGTCAGATGCAGCCCAGTAAACTTCCCCAGGGTTTGTATCATAAATACCTTCCATACTCCAGCGGAGGGCCACGGCGTGACCTCCATTGTCTCTCACAATCCCTTTGGGTATACCGGTTGTGCCAGACGTGTAGAGAATATAGAGTGGATCCGTCGCTTTAACGGCAACGCAGTCCGCAGGTTCTGCTTTGGCCATCAATTCGTCCCAATCATAATCGCGCGCTGGTATCAGTTCTGCCTTTGCCTGTGGCCTCTGAAAAATCACGCACTTCTGGGGTTTATGAGATGCCAGGTCTATAGCTTTGTCGAGCATATGTTTAAACTCGACCACTCGCTTTGCTTCTATTCCGCACGATGCCGAAATCACGACTTTTGGCTTTGCGTCATCAATCCTGATGGCAAGTTCATGGGGTGCAAATCCTCCAAATACCACTGAGTGAACGACTCCGAGGCGGGCACAGGCGAGCATGGCTATTGCTGCATGGGGAACCATAGGCAGGTAGATAATGACTGTATCGCCCTTGGAGACCCCCAGACCTTTGAGTGCTCCTGCAAAGCGTGACACCTGACCGAGCAATTCGCGGTATGTGAACGTCTGGATCTGGTTCGTCACCGGACTATCATAGATTAATGCAATTTGGTCAGCTCTACCACTCTCGACATGACGGTCAAGCGCATTATAGCAGGTATTCAACTCGCCGCCAGTAAACCAGCGATAAAATGGTTTGTTCGAATCGTCAAGGACCTTATCGCACCTCTTGTACCAAGATATGGCTTCCGATGCCTCTCCCCAGAAACCCTGAGGATCCCTGATGCTTCTCTGGAAAATTTCTTCATACCTCCCCATGGCAGCCCTCCTGTTAAGGTATTTAAGTTACTTCCAATGTTCCTTGCATGCCGTGATGCTTTGAGCGAGTATTATGCTTTTGCAATCAGCTGCCGCAACACGTAAGGGAGAATCCCCCCATGCCTGTAATAATCCACCTCGATAGCGGTGTCGATACGTGACAGGAGTCCCACTTCCTGTGCGCGGCCGTCCCTGCGTTTGATCGCCACCGTGATATCCTGCTGCGGCGCAAGATCCTCAAGGCCTAGGATATCGAACTGCTCATCGCCCACGATGCTCAGAGATTCAACAGAATTATCGCCCTTCCATTGCAGTGGGAGCACACCCATGCCTATGAGATTAGAGCGGTGGATGCGCTCGAAGCTCTTCGCGATTACAGCTTTTACGCCGAGCAGATTGGTGCCTTTAGCTGCCCAATCGCGGGATGAGCCGGTGCCATATTCTTCGCCGCCGAACACTATTGTGGGGGTACCCTGGGCCATGTACTTCATCGCAGCGTCATAGATGGACAGTTGTTCCCCAGAAGGCTGAAACAGGGTGAGACCGCCTTCCACACGGGTGCCGTCAGGCTTAGGCGGCAACATGAGGTTTCTGATGCGCACATTGGCAAAGGTGCCGCGTACCATCACGTCATGATTGCCCCGGCGCGTGCCGTAGCTCTGGAAGTCTGTTTGTGCGACGCCGTTTTCGATCAGGTACCTACCCGCAGGGGAAGTTTCTTTGATTGAGCCGGCAGGACTGATGTGGTCTGTGGTGAGCGAGTCTCCGAAAATACCGAGCACGCGTGCACCAACGATGTTGCCGACCCTGCCCAGTTGCATCCCAAAGTCCTGAAAGAAGGGCGGCTCAGCAATATACGTTGATTTCGGCCAGTTATATATTTCGTCCGACACAGACAATACACTGTTCCATAACGCTTGATCCTTGGCCAAGTCAGAATAAAGGCGCCGGTAAATCCCCTGATCCGTGGCATGTTTCATCAGAGCCGCCACTTCGGTGCAGCTCGGCCAGATGTCCCTGAGATAAACATCTTCGCCACCCCTGCCCGTTGCAAGCGGTTCCCTGTCAATGTTTTTAAGTAATGTGCCCGCGATGGCAAAGGCCACAACGAGCGGAGGGCTCATCAGGAAGTTTGCCCGCAGGTTGGCGTGTATCCGCGCTTCGAAGTTCCGGTTACCAGAAAGCACAGCAGCGCATACGAGATCGTTCTTCACAATAGTTTCCTCGACGCCTTCATCCAATGGACCGGAGTTGCCGATACAGGTGGTACAGCCGTAAGCCGAAACATAGAAACCAAGCTGTTCCAAATAGGGCAGTAACCCTGCTTTCGTCATGTACTCGGTCACGACACGCGATCCGGGAGCGAGCGATGTCTTTACGTATTTTGGTACGCTGAGTCCCTTCTCAACAGCTTTCTTTGCCAGCAGACCCGCGGCAAGCATCACTGCTGGGTTTGAGGTGTTGGTGCAGGAAGTTATTGCGGCAATGATCACGTCGCCTGAGCCAATGTCCAGGCCGTTTTCTGCCTTGAAACGTTTGCTAAGGTCCTGTCCCTTCCGGGCGAAGCCGTTCTCGGTAACCGGTTTTGTGAAGAGTTCCCTAAACCGCGCTCCGAGGTCCGAGAGATTGATGCGATCCTGGGGACGTTTTGGCCCTGCCACAGAGGGCCCGATACGCGATAAATCCAGCTCGAGAATCCTTGAGTAGTCAACTTCTCCGGCTTTCGGTATTCCGTACATGCCTTGGGCTTGAAAGTAAGACCGGAAAGAGGCGATTTCATCGGTGGTACGGCCGCTACCGGAAAAGTAATCGATGGTGGTATCGTCTACTGGAAAGAAGCCCATGGTCGCGCCATATNNGGTGGCTCTGTCGGGCACACTGAGTGAGGCAGCGCCTTCGCCGAAAAACTCGACAAATGTGCCGACAACTTTTGCCTTCCGCAGCATCTCGGTGACCGTCAAGACGAGGTCGGTGGCGGTCACGCCTTCACTGAGGGTGCCNNGCCCTTAAGATGAACGCCTACCACATCAGGGGTAAGAAAATACACAGGCTGTCCGAGCATGCCTGCCTCTGCTTCGATACCGCCGACACCCCAGCCCACAACGCCGATGCTGTTGATCATCGTAGTGTGGCTGTCCGTTCCGACTAGGGTGTCCGGGTAATAGAGGCCGGCCTTGTTATGGAGGCCGCGCGCCAGATATTCAAGGTTGATTT
>DMNE01000333.1 GCA_003453735.1 Nitrospiraceae bacterium
GACACTGAGACCGAAGTAGTGCATGAGTGCGAGGCCAAGACTCGAAAAAGAGACTCCCGAACGAATAAATGCAAGGCCTGTCCTAGCTCGGGCATAGATTGTCCGATAGCATGCGGCCACAGTCCGCTGTGCTGCAAGCACATTCCGCTCCCGTGCGAGATGGGTGCGCTCCCTGCTAGCAGGGGAAGGAAAGAGAATGGTGCTATGATCGGCCAGAAAATCGCCGAGACGTCCCAGCATCGTCTTTTGTCCAACAGACGGGAGCGCTGCTCCCTCAATAAAGTGATAGTTTTCGAGAAACTGGAGAGTCGCTGCAGTCACCTCTACAAGTGTTTGATGTCTCGGAGGCTTCATCCTGGATTGCCTGACCTTCCAATAAGCGGATAATCCGTAGACCGCAATGGAAAGCCCCACAGCAATCAGTAACCATGGGAGTGAAGACCTCTGCGGAAGCCTCTTTGTCAGCATGAGGGTATCCGCTATCGCGATCATACCGAGTCCCCACCGGAGAAAGGCCAGACCCGTCCTCCCTTTTGCCAGATCATTTCGGTAACAAGCGAGCCTTGTTCTCCACTGAGCCATTGTATTACGCCAGAAGGCCAACCCGGTCCTCTCTGTTCCTATTAGATACCCCGGCTGCGCATGAAGGAAGTCCTGAATGAACCACTGGACATCCTCTTCAAGGGCAACCCAGAATTCGTACTTCTCTGCCTTAATAAAACCGGCAACTTCATGCCGCATCTCAGGGTCTTGAGGGTTATTCGCAGCTATGATAACCATGTCTCCGTCCCTTATCATCGGAAACCACTGGCTCATAAAAAGTCTGTCACTGTCGAGTCCTGATAAGAGCCCGGGGGGGATAGGCATCCTCTCATCGTATAGCACCGAGGGACAGTGATAATATGCTGAAAGTGCCTCTAAGAGAACAGAGCGGGACAAATGGTATTCGGTAATGAGTATTCGCTCAAGTCCGATTCCCCGCGCTACAGCCGCATCCTCAGCTTCATGGAGTTCCTCTGCGGTGAGTACTCCTTGATCCAGCAGAAGCAGCAATCTCTCTGCCTGGGCTCCCCAGGTTCTAGCCTCCGGGGAGATCTTCGCAGCAGCCTTTTCTGCATCAGATTTCATCATGGCTAAAAACGGCCTTCCCCCATTCGCAGGTAGGCTTACCATAATCCGGGACGACAATCTCCATGTCTCCAAAACAGTACGGAAACTGGTTCCTTATTTTTTCCGCAGGGATATGCCAGTAGAGTCCGTCTGCAATAAGCGCGAGACCCACGAGTGCCAGAATACTATTAATGATCGCCCATGCCACGTTGCTGGTGCCGAAGTATACCAGAAGCCCCACACCAACGGCTGAGATGCTCATTCCTGTCCTTATAAACGCCATTCCTGTTCTCGATCGCGCCATTACCGTGCGGAGCCTTGCCATCACATTTCTCCTCTCTGCAAGCACCGTCCTTTCAAGAGCAAGTCCTGTTGTCGCCCAGATCCCCGGCGAGCAGGCCCTTCTGAGAAGGAGCGCGGAGCGGATCTCCTCGTACCCTGGCTTTTTGACGGCCGGAGGGAAAACAGAGTCCCAGATAGTCGCTTTGTCTCCCACCCTCATGACCGACGCAAAGCTTTCCTGGCCCGCACGTCGCCCGGGCATATACCAATGGAAACCTTCCATCACCATTAAAATGCCCACCGAGATCAATGCGGCATCGAAAATTGTCCAGAGGCCCGCTGGGAATTGCCTCACAAGCGCAATACCGAGTCCGATAAAGGCGATGCCTGTTCGTGCAAAGGCAAGTCCCGTGCGCGCTCGCGCCATGACCGTTCTGAGGCACGCAAGGGCTGTCCTCTCCTCAGCAAGGTCTGTCCTGTCGCTCGCAAGAAACCTGCGCCTCATCACGGGCGACAGATTCTGCCATCCGGCCCGCAGTCTATCAGCACCCACTGCCGGTTTCGTCCTCGTAAACACCGGCGTGTCGCCGGGATCGGAGACAACAAGGACCGTAGTCCCCCCGGTCGGTTCGGTGGAGGTACAATTGAGCTTCTTCCCGCCCCTTCTTCGTGCAGGGACGTACCAGATGAGACCGTCTACAGCCATCACCGCACCCCCAACAAAGAGCAAGGTCTCAGCAATTGTCAGATATCCTATCCCGAAGATTCTCAAAAGCACAAGGGCAATNNAGCGCAGTCCTGTAACATGCCAGCAACGACCGTCTCCCGGCGAGGAATGTCCTTACCTTTGCAAGCGCTGTCCTTCCGCCAGAGGCAGGGAAATGGGGATTCACGTCATAGGTGTTCTCTATAATCCTGATAAGGTCCGAGGGTAAGGCGATTGTAAAATCAACCCGCTCAACCCCAAGAGTCTTTCTGATGTCTTCAACCCTTGCGGGATCATCTGGACTGTAAGCGATTACCTCTGCCCTGTCCGCATTCACCGAAAGCGGAAACCATAGCGCCTGCTTCTGCCTCTCCATATCGAAACGTTTCGCGATGAAATAAGAGGCAGCAACATTTTCATCATACTCCGTGAAGGGATAACCATAGTATTCAAAAAGACAGAATAATATTTCTTGTTTTTGGATTCCCCTGTTCAATAATACTTCTTCAGGATACTTACCCGAATCCTCCGATTCCCTGATAGCCTCACCCAACTCTTTTGGGGTCAGCAAACCTCTTTTAACGAGTCTCTGAAATTTTCTTTCCAGCATAATGTCTTACTAGTATAAAGGAAAAATGATGTATTCACTAGGGCTAAACCCAGAGGTTCTGGCCTCTAGCAAGCCATTGATCCCCTAGATTAAAGGCTCAAGGTCTTCTAGCAATTTCTCTAAAGTAGAAAAAAGCGGTATGCTCAAGAGAGCGGAACATTTGCGGACTGATGCAGAGACGCCTACTTTTCAGAATCTAACCTGCTATATCCTCAGCCGGTTTTCGTAGGCTCCTGTCATTGCCCGTCATCTCACCGCAAGAATAGGGCAAGGAGCATGAATGATCACCCTCTCGGTGGTGCTTCCCATAATCGCCCTGCTAACGCCCCTCCAGCCGTAGGTCCCCATAATAATCACATCCGTCTTCAGCCGGGAAGCTGTCCCGGTGATCTCTGCATCGGCCTGACCTTCCTGAGTCTCTGTCTTTATGGGGATTCCGTGCTTCGATGCAATCCCCCGTGCCGTATTGAGGATCTTTTCTGCCTCATGCATCATGCTCTTCTTTATCGATTCCGTCCTGAGAAACCCTATCATCTCCTCATACCGGGGAATCACATAGAGTACCGTTATCTCAGCATTGTCAATCTTTGATAGTTGACAGGCCCTTTCAAGAGCCTTTTTGCTGAATTCCGATCCGTCGAAGGGCAGCAGGATGGACGAATATGCCCCTGTGCATTCATTGCACGGTTTTTTCACCACAAGGACATCACACGTGGCATTGACCATTACGCTCGAAGTAACGCTGCCCAGGAACAACCTCTTTAATCCCTTTCTCCCATAAGTCCCCAGGGCTATAAGGTCCGCCTTCTTCTCCTGCGCGATATTAACGATGACCTCAGGAGGTTCACCCTCACAGACAAGGGATTCCACATCAACGCCAAACTCTGAAAACGTCTTCTCTCTGGTCTGATAACAGATCTTCTTACCCAGTTCAAAGCGTTTTTCCCTCTGTTCAGGGGCATTGGCAAATTCCTCCTCATCAAAGTAGACTGCATGGACAAGGACAATCTTTCCTCCATGCCTCCTTATCCAGTTTGAGGACTCTATCAATGCCCCTTTGCTTAATTCCGATCCGTCAAAACCTACTACGATCTTTTCATACACAGTGGCCTCCTGCCCGCTCCGCCTGACATCCAGACTGTCGCTCTCATCACTGAGAGAGGTTTCGTAAGGTGAAGAGGTCTCCCGTTTCATGGTATTAATGGGCACCTCCGCCTTTCCTGAATACCATGCCAACACCGAATCCTGCACCAAGAGCGGCGAGTATGGATATAACTCCATAGAAACTGGCGCTATCTTTTGCCATATTCGCAAATGATTTTACCACGCCGACCTGTTCTACGGTGACATGCGCTTCAGCCGTTTCGACAACCTTCTTGTCTCTCACCGCATATACGGTAACGGTATAACCTCCAGGAGCTGCCTGATACGGCCAGTTCATAAGCACATAATAGTTTTGTTTCCCTTGATTTTCGGTGAGGGAGATGTTCCCGGACGATATGGAATAGAGCTTCGATGATTCTTTGAATTTCACGAACTCATTAAACCACTTCAATTTCTCGCCCTCGTGCGCAACGGGTTCCATTTCAACATGCCTTTCCAAGGCCCCATATCCGAGCACGTATTTGTTCATCTCTTCCTTATCCAAAATATCTTCCAGCTTCTTTGTGCTGTTCAAGAAGTACAGTGACGAAACATGCTCAAGCTTTAATGTCCCCACATTCATCCAGAGGAGTCCTGCAACTTTTCCCTTTTCTCTTAAAGCCTGATGTCCCTCGGGAGAACTCACTTTGATGATGAGGTCAGTGCCGAGATCAGATACGCCCCTGACGCTTATGGAGCTGCCGTGATAGAAAAAGTCTATCTGGATATGGTCGTGATTTGCCTTTGTTGTCAGCTCAGCAGAAAGCTCACCTTGAGAAACAGAGAGAATCGCGAAAGATAAGAAGATAACGAGTGCCATCGTCTGAAGAAAAAACCCTGTCTTCCCCATTAGTGTCCTCCCCCCTGTGATAAGAGCAATGACGGAGTTACGGTGAGTTCTACGATTATCTTCGCGGTCACCGCGAGCACGATCACTGCGAGAATAATCTTGAGTTGTTCACCCTTAAGCTTTCTGCCAAAAACCGCCCCGACCTGGGCCCCTACGGTTGAACCCAAAAGCAGCAGGACAGCAAGGATAAAATCGACCGTGTGATTGGTGTACGCCTGAAGAAAGGTGACTTCTATGCAGTTAAAGAGAATCTGGAAAAGGCTAGTGCCAACCACGACATGCATCGGCATCCTCAGGATATACACCATGACAGGCACCATCAAAAAGCCGCCCCCCACTCCCATGACCGCGGCGAGGACCCCGACCAAACCGCCGAAGAGCACTGGCACCAGCAGAGAATGGGTAACCCCTGACTTTTCGAAATGGGTCTGCAAGGGAAGCGACTTCAGAAATTTCGCCATTCCTGATTCCTTCTTGATCTTAACCTCTTCCGTCTTCTTCTTTCTCATGCTGCTCAGGCTTTCAATGAACATATAGGTGCCGACGATTCCGAGCATCAATACATAGGTCATCTTTATGACGAAATCGGCGTTGCCCGTTGCCTTGAGAACTTTTATAGCCTGAACCCCTCCTAGCCCGCCGATAAAGCCTCCGACAAGGAGATATAATCCCATTTTGAAATCCACATTGCCGACCTTCCAGTGGGCATAGGTCCCTGAGGTTGAAGCAGCAACGATCTGGTTCGAATCTGTTGCAGCGGCAACAGTGGACGGGATACCGCACATAATCAAGAGCGGAGTCATAAGAAAACCGCCTCCTACCCCAAAGAGACCCGAAAGCAGGCCAACAGCAAGACCGAGGCCTATGGGTATGAGAATATTAATGCTTGTTAACGCCACCGGTAGATAAAAATACATGATCCTCCTCCTTTCCTTTTTTCTCTATTATGCAACCCGCATATTTTTTGCCATTGTGACTATCGGCCTTGAAGAGGTTTTCACCAGCCTGTTCAGTGCCTTTGTGGTAACAGTTCGATTGTCTGTGACATTTGGACTCAGCAAGACCATATCGATTTTCGCGTTTTGTTTAAGAAAATTTTTTATAGCCGAGANNTCGTGACCTGGACTCAACAAGGCCATATCGCCTTTCGTGCTTTGTTTGAGGAAAGTTTTTATAACCAAGACAGCATTCATGGCTGCAGCACTGACTTCCACCGTAACCCCGGACTTCTCACATTTCTCCTTTAGAAGTGCAAGTTTCTGCTCGTAATCATCATTATTTTTCTTGTAATCCTCAATAATCATCTCTCGTGCCGTTCTATGCTCGTTGGCCTCGGCAAGATTAGTAATGACCGTCATCAGGTCATTGAACCGTTCCATCACCTTCCTATTATAGAGCATCAGGAGGGCAATCCCGTCATCCATTGTTTTTGCAAGATCAATGGCATACGACAGACCTTCTTCAAAGTTCTCGTCATGATATGTGACGAATAAAAGCTGCTTTTCCTTCATCATTTCCTCCTTTATGCTCCAACTACCAGAACAGGGCAAGGGGCCTGATTAATAACCTTTTCGACAACATTTTTCCCAAAAACTTTTTGAAACCAGTTTGTTTTATTCGTTCCCATGATGATCAGGTCACAGTCCTCGTCTTGCGCAACCTCTACAATTTTTTCGTGGGCCTCACCTTCTTCAAGACGCGTCTTCACCAGAGCGCCTTCAGTTTTTGCAATATCCTCTATCTCGGCGATATCGCTCGCTGCCCCATTGTCCAACACATCCTGGATATTCTTGATTCCGACCAGGTTAAGGTCGCCGTTATGGGGCGGTATTACCTTAACAACAGTGATCCAGCATTTTTCATCCTCTGCGAGCCTTAATCCCTGTCTAAGAATGTCTTTCGAACCGTCTACTGCTATAAGAATCTTTCTATACCCTTTCATTTCTGCCTCCTCTCGTAAATTCTATCTTTTGTAAAGCAAAGCGGGTGCCAGAATATAACTTATTGATTTAACATGATTATTTAGATATAGGGACAACTTTGTATGTTTCAGTTTTGAACAGCTTTGAACACTAAGAAGCTATGATATAATCAGAAAGATACCTTATAAACCTCGAAACCCTTTGTCGATCAAGCCTTCCGGACGAAAGGTGACTCCAGCCATATTTATGAATTCCAACGCGGTAATGCCGTTTCAATTTGGAACATATAATGTTTGACCACGAAGGATTAAACATCCATCAACCTGCCCCTCGATAGGAGGGATTACAGGCTATTTACAAAGAGAACAAAAGCTCGCCTTGTGCAATAAGACGTCAGGGGGTGGAGTCTGTCCCTCACCGGGGCTGTATCTGTGCCTCGTCCAAACCAGTGCGTCCCAGAAGGAAACCGCCACACCTGGCTGCGTAGCTCTTAGATGCTTGGAGGATGTCATTTCTTGCTTGTCATATGTTATAACAATAAAAATGCACTAAAATTGCGAGAAGGTTTATGAGACAGAAGACGCTTGTCATCACCGCCGTTTGTATTGTTCTTTTGTGCACTGCATGTTCATCAGAAATCGACAGGGAAAAGTTTGCAAAGGTGAAGAACTCAGCTCAGGCAGTTGAAATCTCGATTGCGGCTGGTGTCAGTTATCAAACATTTGGTGAATTGTTACAAAAACTTTCTGCCGAAATAGCAAACCTTAAAGAAACCGTGAAATCAGAGGAAGAAAAAGAATTGTTAAGAGATTTTTCGGACCTCTTAACAATGTATCTGGATGGATTCTTGCTATGGAAATACAAAATAGAATTCGCTTCGTACCGTTTTGTACCCAAAAAACGAATATACGTAGGACAGGACGTTGAGCCGATTGTTGTGAAGTATCGCTTTTCTACAGAGTCCCATATTTTCGGGCCAACTCAACAAATATGGAGGAGCATATCGGAAGATTCAATTCAGATAATTTGGTCGAACGCTCACTCTCAACTTGAAAAAATAAACACTCTTTTAAAGGGTTAAATGCCCTGAGGGACTAGTAATTCATTGCCCCCTTCAGTATTCTCCGGAGACTCATTTCCGAGATACCCAAAAGCTTCGCAGTCCTTGCCTTGTCGCCTTCAGCCATCTCCAGCACCTTTCCCGCATAGTCTTTGGCAAGTTCAACGATAGTTTTGATCCTGTCAGGCTGGAAGGTCTCGATCCAGGGCATCCGGACACTCCCGAGCAGCTTGTCCGCGGTAATACGGTGGCCTTCTTCAAGGATAAACGCCCTCTCAATAATATTTTCGAGTTCCCCGACATTCCCTGGAAAGCTGTAGTTCTCTAGGATATCAAGAAACTTTCTCGTGAAGCCTTCTATCTGTTTAGACGAATCTGAAAGATGGCTCTGGAGGAAATATCTGCTCAAAGGTTCAATATCCTCCCTGCGCTCCCTCAATGGCGGAACAGTGATCTTCATAACGTTTAACCCGTAGTACAAATCCTCCATAAGCCTCCCCTTGCTGATTCGGCCCATGATATCCTTCGATGTGGTAGCAATAAACCGTACGTTTACCTCAATGGGTTGCGTTCCTCCAATTCTGAAAAAGCAGCTGTCCTTGATAACCTTGAACAATTTCGTCTGGAGACCGGGAGGCATCTTAGAAATCTCCTCAAGGAACAGGGTGCCGGCATCGGCTATTTCCAGGAGCCCCTGTTTCGCTCTGGCAGCTCCAGGGAATGCTCCCTTTTCATACCCGAAGAGTTCTCTCTCAAGGAGTTCCTTTGGTCCCGCCGCGCAGTTCATAGAAAGGAAGGGCATGTTCTGCCTTCTGCTGGTAAAATGTATTATCTTGGCAAGGAGGCCTTTGCCGACTCCTCTTTCCCCGGCAATGAGGACATTACAATCTGAATCCTTCATCTCCTCAGTAATACTGATTATCTTCTGCATGCGTTCGCTCCGGACAACTATAGACACCCTTCTGTCCATGCCGCAAAAAGCCTTAAATGCCACATTCTCTTTTTTTAGGATCTTCCTCTCATGAAGGTTCTTCACTTTAATGATAAGCTCATCAAGGTTAAAGGGTTTTGTAATATATTCATACGCCCCCTTTTTCATAGCCTCAACCGCTGAATCGATGCTGCCATAACCCGTAATTACCATTACTTCGATTCCATAATATTTCTCTTTGACTTTTTCTAAGAGTTCGATGCCGTTCATTTCGGGCATTCTGATATCGGTGATGAGGACGTCGAACTGCTCTTGCTCAATCTGCTCTAGTGCCTCGCGACCATTCTTTGTGGCAACAACGTTGTATCCTTCCCTTTTGAGAGCGAAGAAGAGATGTTTTCGGGTGATATCCTCGTCTTCTGCAATGATAATCTTAAGGTTCACGATACTTCCTTGCTACCATGAGGTAGCCATCTCCTATTCCTCCTTGAGTATTCTCCATAGGCTCGTCCTTGATATGCCCAAACGCTCCGCCGCCTTTGATTTATTGCCTCCAACGAGATCAAGCACCTTCTCTGCATAGTCCTTATTCAGTTCATCAATAGTCTTGATCCTGTCAGGTTCAAAGGTTTGGATCTGGAACATCTTTATCGTTTGGGGCAAGCTTTCGGGCGTAATATGTGAGCCCGTTTCAATGATTACCGCTCTTTCGACAATATTTTCGAGTTCCCTAACATTTCCCGGAAAACTATAGCCCTTCAAAATATTCAAAGACTGTCTTGTGAAACCGTCAATCTTTTTTGCTGAGCTCGGGAGATGCTTCTGTAAGAAATACTCGCTCAGCGGTTCGATATCTTCCTTTCGATCCCTCAACGGTGGGATAAAAATCTCCATGACGTTCAACCGGTAATAGAGGTCTTCCCTGAATCTCCCCTCTGCTATGGCACTCCTCACATTCTGGTTCGTGGCAGCGATAAACCTGACATCCACCTTAATGGGCCTTGTCCCCCCAACCCTGAAAAACTCTCCTTCCTCGATCACTTTGAGTAATTTCCCCTGGAGGCTGGGAGACAATTCAGCAATCTCATCAAGGAAAAGCGTTCCCGTATCGGCTATCTCCACAAGTCCCTGCTTGGTTTTTATTGCTCCGGTAAATGCCCCCTTCTCGTGACCAAACAACTCGCTGGCAAGGAGCTCCTCTGTGAGGGTCGCACAGTTGATAGAAAGAAAAGGCATCTCCTTCCTTCTATTGGTAAAATGAATTATCTTGGCCAGAAGGCTTTTCCCTACCCCTGTTTCCCCGGTAAGAAGGATATTACAGTCAGAACCCTTTATTCCCTCAATAGTATGCAATATCTTTTGCATGCTTTCACTCTTCGCAATAATGGAGATCTTCTTGTTCATGCCGAAAAAAGCCTTCAGTGCGACGTTCTCTTTCCTTAAGATTTTCCGTTCATGAATATTGTTCACCTTAAGGATCAGTTCATCCAGGTCAAATGGCTTTGTGATGTACTCATATGCGCCCTTCTTCATAGCCTCAACTGCAGAGCCGATACTGCCGAAACCGGTAATGATCAGAACTTCTATCTCAGGATCTTTTTCTTTTACCTTTTCGAGCAGTTCAATTCCGTTCATCTCGGGCATCTTTATGTCCGTTATGAGGATGTCAAAATGACCATGCGCCATCTGATCGATTGCCTCGCGACCATTTTTCGTTCCCAGGACATCGTATCCTTCCTTCTTAAGGGTATACACGAGATGCCTCAGTGTTATCTCTTCATCCTCCGCTATCAGGATTTTAAACTTCATGATTAGGTTGCCTCACGGGTAAGGCAATCGAAAATGTGGTTCCCTTGCCTTCTTCGCTCTCCGCATGGATCTCGCCTCCATGCTTTTTGATGACATTAAAGACAATAGCAAGCCCAAGACCCGTACCTTCGTCCTTTGTCGTAAAAAAAGGCTCAAATACCTTTTCCATGGCATCCGCAGGCATCCCCCTTCCGGTGTCGGACACCCTTATCTGTGTCGCCTCTTGTTCTTTAGCGATCTTTACGGTCAGGCCGCCTGTTCCGCACATAGCATCAATGGCATTCGTAAAGAGGTTGATAAAAACTCTTTCCATCTGTTCAGGGTCGGCATCGATAACGACACCGCCGGGATCCGCTTCAATCGTAAGGTTGATCGAGCTGGTATCGGTACTCATACTGACGAGTTTGTAGGTCGCCACGATGAGCTGATTCAGATCAACCTTTCTGAGACGCGGTTTCTTCCCCCTCGCAAATTCAAGGAGGTCACTGACAATCCTCTTCACCCGTAATGTCTGGCCGACAATATCATCCACGATTTGTTTCACGATCGGGGAGAAGCCGCCCTCGGTCTCTTTCTCAAGTATTTGAGCAGAGATATAAATATTGTTCAGCGGGTTATTCAGTTCATGGGCCACTCCCGATGCCAGGGTCCCGATGGCTGCCAGTTTCTTGGTCTCGAGAAGCTCCTGGTTTTTTCGCTTCAATTCATCTTCCCGCTGTGCAAGTTGTCCTTCCATTTCATTAAATTTTTGAATGAGCACGCTAACCTCGTCGCTGCCGCTCTGTTTTCGCTGCGGCAAGAACAGGGGACGGTAGTCTCCTTCCCCGGTCCTTTCTACAATACCGGTCAGGAGCTTCAGTCGTTTTGCTACATTGTTGGTTATGAACAAAAGTGTCCCGATCCCCACGATCAGAAAAAGGGGGAAGAATATAAAAAACGCAATTTGCGAGATGTGAATAACCCCCTCTGCATTGTCCCGTGCGATTTTATCTAATTCCTTGGAGATATTTATGATGTCTTCACCGTTTTTCCTGAGTGCCTTGATCTCGGAGTCGAGGAGCCTGAGATCAGCAATAAGCTTATGCTCAGACGGCACCAGCACCTCCTTCTCAAGGTATTCCACCCCCTGCAACGGCTGTTCCAGGATTGTCAGTTCCAGTAGGGGCAGTGATCCGGAGGAGCGCAAACGGGACGCAGCTACCGTTTCGAGTTCACGCATAACCTCTTTATAGGACGACTCAATTTGCCGAAAAGTCTCTCCATAATCCCTTATCCGGTCTTTCAGATACGATAATCTTGCATTTTTCTCTCTGCGAAGATTTTCATCCGCGATACCATCCAGTTCCTTCAGATAGGTATGGACAGCGGCTACTTCTTCGGGCGCCTTTACAGGACCGAAGAGAAAGAAATTCTTCTCATGCCTCCTCAGTTGAAGGGACTTGCTTCGTATCGTATCGGTAATTTCGAGATGGAGNNAGCTATTTTCTGCTTTAGTGACATTGGCTTATTCTATCAGTACTCTTACGATACCACAGAAGGTTACGAAAAAAAAGAGAGGGTAAACGCAGGCTTTTCACCTTACGTTGCCCTCTCCACTGCAACATAGATTAAAGTTTCTAAGCTTTCCCTACAAGGATAGGGCAAGGCGCATGACCGATGACCTTTTCAGTAACGCTTCCCATAAGGAGCCTCCTGAGTCCCGTTCTGCCGTGCGAACCCAGGACGATAGTATCCGCCATTTGTTCCCTCGCAAGGTCGATAATTGCCCGGTATGTCTCACCTTCCCTTACAAAGTTCTCCGTTTTTATTCCTCGTTCCTCCGCACGTTTCTTTACGTCCTCAGTATATCCCCTTGCCTTTTTTGTCAAGTTATCCACAACCTCCGGGGCCTCGCCATAAAACTCAGGAGGGACATCCACAACTGATAAAACCCTCAGTTCTCCCCCGTATGCTTCAGCAAAATCTATTGCCCGTTCCGTGGCAGCCCTGCTGAATTTTGAACCATCAGTCGCAACGAGGACTCTCTGCCACCCGAGATCTGTATTTCTCGGCACGACGAGGACATCCTGCCGACTGTAACCGATGACCCTTGCGGTGACGCTTCCCACAAGGGCCCTCTCAAGTCGACCGAACCCTTGCCGTCCCATGACGATCACCTCACAGTTCTCCGTCTCCGCACAGTCAATGATCCTCTGATATGCCTCACCTTCTTCGCAGACGGTCTTGATTAAAGCTCCTTCGGATTCCGCGACACTTTTCACCCCGGCAAGTACGTCCTCGCAAGGTTTTCTGACAGACTCCATGATATTGCCAACACCAACCAAATCAAGATCGCCTTCGTAGGAAGGGACAACACAAACAACGGTTATCCAGCTCTTCTCGTTTGCTGCAAGCTTGAAGGACTGTCTTAAGGCATGAATGCTGGACTCTGAACCGTCAATCGCCACCAGCAACTTCTTATACCTTCCCATTATTGTCGCTTATATATTCGACTGTTCCAAGACTTCCTCAGCCGCTTTACGCTCTGCACGGCGTCCCTGCCACATCGCGCGCAAAACGATAAAGCCTCCTAAGAGGAGGGCTAGCGCCATGATAGCAAAGCTCGTATTCTTAAGCATGGTTACGGTCGCTGAGCCAAGGGTCCGTGTCAGCCCCAGTTGCGAAAGATATACTGGAACCATCAACCCGCGGCTGAAAAGAACGATTACCATGATGACACCCATGACTACCTTAATCATATAAGGCTTTACGTACGTAGTACCCATTGCGCCTAATTGAATGCCGAAAAGGGAGCCGGCAAGAATAATCATGGCAAGGCGGATGTCGACCAATCCGTGCATGGCATATTTGAAAGAGCCTCCCAGACCCATGACAAATGCTATCACCAATTCTGTTGCTGACGCCATCAGACTCGGTGCACCAAGGATATAGATCATCGAAGGCACCCCGATAAATCCTCCTACGGCTATTGTTGCTGCCAGCATGCCCGTTGCGAAGCCCAGAGGAATGGTGAAAAGCACCGAAATCCGGGCGTTAAGGCTCTTGAAATAGACCATCGTCCCCGGGATGTGAATAGACTGTACCCATTTCGCGATCTTCGTCATCTTCTCTTCTTCATGTGTATTGTTTGAGCGGTAAGTCTTCCATGCATCCTTGAGCACAAAACTACCAACGACTGCAAGAATCACAACGAAGGCAACGCTGACATAAAGGTTTGACCCCGCATCACCAAAAGCTTTCTTGATGTTTTCCTGGATATGGGCACCGTAAAGAACCCCAGCCTCTGCGGAAATCCCGAGAACGATGCCGAGCTTTACATCAACCTGACCGTATTTGGCACGCTTTAGTGCGCCTACAAGAGCTTTGGGGAATTTATGGCACATGTTGCTCGCCACCGCCACAAGCCCAGGAACTCCCAAACACATCATAGCAGGGGTGAGGACAAACGCTCCGCCGGAGCCAATGAATCCGCTTACCAACCCACCAACAAAACCGACAATAAAGAGGTAGGCAATGCTCATCACATCAAGGTTTATGAAGTTAGCCGCCTGACTTACGATATCGTGCATTTCACCTTACCTCCTTCTTCTTTTTTGCGGCCTCAATGCCCATCACTGTCCAGAAATGCCCGGTAAAGTTGCCGTGGAAGAACGAAAAAACAAATGCCACAGCTATCGGGAGAAATGCGTATACTCCACCCCTGCTGAAATAATCAACTACAACATCCTGCTTCGAAATCAGCGTTCCATAGAGTGCTATCGAAATGATCCCCGTCAAGACCATCTTTCCGATGGGTTTCCTTTTGGTACTACCATAACTGCCTGTCATTCCCGCCTCCTTTTCAATCATTCATTGAGACACCGGATCGTGCCTTGTGTTTTCGTCTTAAATACCGTCAGCTACCACTACCAATGGACACTTCAGATTCTGCCACGCCTCAGAAAGCCTTCTGCCCTTTCCTTTACAGTCGACCTCTAAATTCTTAGTGGACTCGGTGACAGCGAAAAGGATATCTTTCTTCGAGTTTGTATAATCGATAATCGCCTTTTTCAGGCAACCGCCCTTTTGAGTTAATCTGAAATCAATACCCTCCTCCTTGAGTTTGAAAAGACATCGATCAAGTATCGGGTCTGCTGCATCAGAAGGAGCTATATACAAAATATCCAGACTTGCTCCTATCCTCTTACAGGTGTTCAGGGCGTAGTGGAATGTCTTCATATCGACTTGTCCCCTTCTGACCGCCAACAGTACTTTTCTCTCCCGTCGCAGAAATTCACCCGCCGTCTTAAATTCTCTTTCCTCAGCAAAAGAGATTGTGGACAACAGGTCTTCTATCTTCCTTTTTATGCTGCTCATGGTATTGCTCTTACCTTCTTGCCCCGCGAGCAGAAATCCTAGCCGTCTTGCTGGCTGTCGGGGTCTCACGCTTCTGATCCCTTGGTTTATCTCTCATGATCTCTCGTGCCGTATCGAATCCCCTGGCCTCTACAAAGGTCACAGCTGAAAAGATCTCTCCCATTTCTCACTAAAGACTCTATTCCTCCTTTCTGCTTTAATCTATATCCTTTCCTTTCACCTTTCGTGCCAGATCAAGAATAATCTGTAACCTATTGATTTGAAATACTTATAATGCATTTTGCATTCTGAAGGGAGGCTCTGATTCGATGCAAAATGCAACGCCTCAAAATACAATGAGCAAGCGGTCAAATCTTTTTCCCTAAAAACAGCGGGAAAGCAAGAGCAGGTGCCGTCTTCCTTTTTCAGCTGTCACTGCTTACCCACCGTCAATCATGTCGTTTCAATAATTGAATGAATGTTGCATTATGCAATATTCAAGATACATATTAAGGCCTTACTCGATAAGGATTAAGTGTGGAACCTAATGTTATTTGACTCCGACAGGTATACCTGCTAGAGTTAAATGAAAGCACTATCTATGAAATGGAGGATAGCTATGAGGACAGACGAGACAACAAGGATCGCGAGCGCATTTTTATTGGGGGGACTCATCGGTTGCGGCATCGCCCTCCTCTACGCTCCCAAGTCAGGCCGAGAAACGAGAAAAGATATTTCGAAGGCAGCAAAGCGCGTAAAACGCGACGCCGTTGAGCTGGTTGAGGATACCGTGGAGACAGTAAATGACTTTGTGGGCGAAGTCAAAGACAGGGCTTCGGATATCATCGAGAGGGGTGTGGAGCTTTCAGAAAGCGCTAAGAAGGAGGTCATCAAGACCTTCGAGCATGGGCAGAAGATGATCGAAAAACAGAAGAGGAGGGTTATCGAAGGACTCGGCCTCTAGGCCACACAACTTGCTTCATGATAGCGGAGAGTGCCCTAAATCTTCTTGAGTTTCATAAACTACTCAGGGTCATTGCTACTTATTCCCATAGTGAGGCTTCCCACAAGGCAGTACTAGATATCCTCCCCCTCGACAGCAGGGATGATATAGAGAGAAGACTCGCACAGGTTGATGAGATACGCAGGCTGGCTCAGGAGGGCAACCCTCTCAGGCTGTCCGGGTTTTCAGATATATCTTCCCTCTTGGCACAGATAAGGCCTGAAGGGGCTATCCTTGAACCACGTGAACTTACTCTCTTTATCTCTTTCTTGATAATTCTCGCTGACATATCTTCACAGCTGGCCAGCAGAGAGGATCTTCCTTTTTTGAGGAAACTCACAAACCCACTTACAGGATTTCCCGACATATTGAAGATTCTCGAGCGCTCAATCGACCGGGAAGGCAATATCCTTGAGAGTGCATCTCTCGCACTTTCAGAACTGAGGGGGCAAGTAAGACGGCTACAAGGCAGGATACGGAAGAAGCTTGAGGAGATGATGAAAGACGATCGGATTTCCCTCTTCCTGCAGGACACTTTCATAACGGAGAGGTCAGGCAGATGGGTCATACCGGTCAGGATGGATGCAAAGGGACAGGTGGCGGGTGTTGTCCATGATGTATCGAGGTCTGGTGAGACGGCATTTATAGAGCCCCTTGCAATCATCGGTCTGTCAAATGAACTCGAAAATCTTATTGCCGACCAAAAAGCTGAGGAGATACGGATCCTCAGGAATATCTGCTCAGGGATACGGATTATTGCCGACGACATGGCGACCCAGTATAAGATCATCCTTTTCCTCGATCTCCTGAATTGCATAGCAAAATTCGCCGACCAACTTCAGATGTGGACTCCGGAGATAAATGATTCAGGCATAATCCGTCTTGCGGGAGCAATACATCCTCTGCTCTTTCTCACATTCCAGGGTATCGAAGGCAAGACGCGAAGTGATCACGAGGTTGTCCCCCTCGATCTGCATCTGGGCGGGACTGATACCGTAATGGTGATAACAGGCTCGAATGCGGGAGGAAAGACCATTGCGATTAAAACGATAGGGCTTCTTCTGCTCATGGCCTTGTCAGGTATGCCTGTGCCGGCTGACCCTTCATCGAGTTTTCCCCTTGTGCATGATCTGCTTATCGATATTGGCGATGAACAATCAATAGAAAACAGCCTCTCCACGTTCTCTGCGCATATCTCGAACATCTCGGAGATACTGAAAAAGGCCAATGCAAAATCACTTGTCCTCATCGACGAACTCGGCACCGGCACTGACCCCGACGAAGGCGCTGCCCTTGCCTGCGCTGTTTTGAAGGAGATACGGAACAGTAGCGCACTCCTGTTTGCCACAACCCACCTGACGGATATAAAGGGGTTTGTGCACAGGACAAAGGGCATGCTAAATGCCTCTATGGAATTTGACCAGAAGACGCTCACCCCATTATACAGATTGCGGACAGGAGAACCGGGGCAATCTCATGCCCTTGAGATAGCGAGAAGGTACGGCCTGCCCGACGGTATCATCGATTCAGCAAAAGGTATGCTCGGCGGAATTAAGGTGGAGTTTGACAATCTCATTGCTGACCTAAATGCGAAGAGGGCTGAATATGAAAATGCACTCAGCGAACTCCGGCAGCAAAGAATCGAAGTAGAAGAAACCAAAAGACAGTTGGAGCAAGAACTCTCTGAGGCGGAAAGCAATCGCAAAGAAATGATTTCAAAGGCTTATAGAGAGGCTTCTGAGATCGTTGCCGAGACAAAAAGGCAGATGCACGCCCTCCTTGATGAGATTAAGAAGAGGGATAAGATGAAGAGCCGCAGTGCAATAAAGAGTGTCGAGGCCAAGCAGGAGGAGATTGTCCAAAGGCTCAAGAAATACGATGCGGCAGAGTATGGCACTCCGTCAATAGACGCAATAAAAGAGGGTGATATCCTGTTCGTCAGATCGCTTGGCTATGATGTATCAGTCGTTGGAATCGACGAGAAGCACAATCGTCTGAGGGTAAGTACCGGTAGTATGGAAATTGCAGTGCCTTTTTCCGATATAGGATTTAAAAGAGGGAAATCTATGTCTGTAAGAACGGGTGTTACCTCGCTCGATAAACTGGATGACGCGGTTTCTACTAAGATAAATCTCGTCGGATTGAGGGTTGATGAGGCACTCTCAAGACTTGAACCCTTTTTGAATCATGCCTCTTTAGCCAACCTGTCAGTGGTCACCGTAATCCATGGCTTCGGAACGGGAAGACTCTCCAAAGCTGTGCGTGAGCATCTGGATAGTCACCCCCTCATAAAGGGGTATAGAAGTGGAGAACTCTCTGAAGGTGGAGCAGGGGTGACTGTCGTGACGCTGCAGTGACACTCCTAGCGCACGGCAGGGGCGAAGCTTCGACTTCTGGCAATCTTCTACAGTCATTCGTATTGTGTGAGTGATAGCTACAACATAGGATCAGTGGAAGAGTGTGAGGCATGGAAGACTTTTGTGATTTGCCACAAAGACTATCTTGAATAATCCGACATCCATATTGTCGACTGCAGTAAGATGTTTCCAGTGGTCATCTCTTTTCTTGTCTGTGGGCATTTTAAGTGGGGTAGAAGGCATCTCCATCCTTGATCTTGGTTGCGGGATGGCCTGCTCACCGAGGAGCTTTGAAAATTCGACATCACTCTTAGGGGACTGGGCGATGGCTCCGAAGATGTTATGGATGAAATGCCCCATCTAGGGCTTAATGCAGCAGATCAATGGTTAGAGTGATACAGGCCTTAGATCTCCTGGACTCCGGCCACGCAAATAAAGACTTCAGACATCACTTTTTGACCATTTGTGCCTTCACTGTGACGTGAGCTATGGCGCCTTCGCCTCCGCTGGCCTCGCAACCGACAAGTTTAATGTTGAGCGACTTGCCAAGGAATTTTCCCGGATGAATGGCTTCTGCAACGTCCAGATCGAGCCAAAATATCCCACTTATCGTGCAAAAGGTTATGTCGGCAGGACATTGCTGAGCCATAGGGAAATAGGTTGTTCCCGTTGAAGGTTCCATAAAAACCCCGTTCACCGCAGGCCGAGCAGTGATTCGAGCCGGCCCTGAGAGAGGCGGAAGTTGTCTCTCAAAAAGCATCATCGCTTCCATCGTAAGCACACTCTTGGCACTGCCCTCCTTGATAGTGGCTGTTAGCAGGGTCGCTTCTCCGTCGTGGCAACTCGGAATAGTAACACCTGACCTAGAGGCAAAAACGGCATTTGTCCCGGGGGAAGTGTCCCAGTCTGCAAGGACCGGTGACACTCCACAACTTATACAAAGAACAACGGCCACAACGCGGACAATTGATGCGCGCATGATATCAGCCTCCTCTCATCAGTCTTTGCAGGATGGGCATCTCTGCTTATTTTCTTCTCCATTGAAATCGTGTTCAGATTTCCCTTTGGCTACTACGAGATACTCATCCGGGCAGCCATTCATCCCCGAGCTTAACATCCTGGCAGTTTCTCTAAATCTCAAGGTCTATCATAACCCACATGCCCGCTCAAAAGGAGTTGACGCGATATGAGCTTGCTGTTCCAAAACCAAGATGCTCGGGGTCTATGACCCCGAAAGGATGACACTGAACTCATTTAAAGAAATTACAGAGTTCCTCACGGGCCATGTTACATTATAGTTTCGTGACCGAACGTATCTTCAGTTTCCCTTCTTCGACAATGAAATCAACCGACAGACGCTGTGAAAGCATCTTCATCTGTTTGCTTTTCTTCGAAAATAACTGCATCTGCCAGATAATTACAGCATTGACTTTCCCTGGTTCGAGCGTCATGCTATCGACCTTATAATCGAGAGACCGGTAGTCAAAGTTCTTCCATTGTTCTACTATGCCATCCTTTTTCCCAGGCAACTCAAGGGAGTGCCTTGAATATCTCGATTCCCAGAGTCCTATATCCTTGTTCAGATTCGCCTTTTTTATATCATCAAGCAGGGCAATGATATCTCCTCTCTGCACTGCCGCCTTGTCATCGCGCGCCTGCGCGGTCGTGAGCGGTGCAGCCGAAACTCTCTCCTGCCTGTGGGCATAAAGAAAGACCTGCCATGAAATTGACAGCGTTAGGATAATCGAAAGCGCAATGAGAAGATACATACCTGCCCGCCTTCGCACTTGGAAGTAATTCGGGGGCCTGTCCCCCGACAAAATACCCATAATTATCTTCTTATTTTTCCGTTGAGAAAGAAGCATCCGATAACAGCGGCCTTGAGCAGTGAGAAACCAAAAGAAGCCAGGACTTTCACTCTCCTGAAGATGCGAATTGAGATCGCCGATCTCGCTCTCGATAGTCCTCTGCAACTCGTCAAGTGTCGCTTCCAGGTGAGCAATTTTCTTGATGATGTCCCCCATTTCACTCTCTTTTCTTTGAAGAGCACGCAACGTATCGGGATGTTGACTGCCACCACCGTCGATGCGGAGTTTATCGTGGAGCTTCTCTGTTTCAGAGAGTCGTTCCTTGAGTCGGTCTCTTTCGAAAAGCAATGTATAGACGAATCTATCTTCGATATCCGTTTTTAGATGGTCTACTTCCATATCCTGAATCTGTTCGCTTTCCGCAGGGACAGGGGAGTCGGTAGGTGCTTTCACCTCCTCAGTCTTTGCCGTGGGAAATGCGTGCTCGATCTCCTCAGGTTCAAGCATTGCTGAGCAGGTCTCGCAGTAAAGCGTATCGGGCGAGAAGCCTTTCAGGCACTTAGGACATTTCATGATAAACTTTGGTGTCTCTTCCATAGGCTACATCGGATTGATATCTTCTTCGGTCGGTTTGGGCTGCGGAGTCTTTTTCGGTTTCTTATCTGTCTTTGGCTTCGTCAAAGGTTGCTGCTGCCCGTCACCCTTTGGTACTAAATCTTTCTGCTGGAGAGAACCGCTGTTTGACGGTTCCTCTTTTACTGCCTCCGGCGCTACAGGGCGAACCGGTTTTTCTCTTTTCCCCACGTGAGCAATCAGAGGGTCAAGCATTTGTGACAAAACAGCCTTCTGGTCTGACGGAGAGAGCGAACCCGCAGGGAAGTGAATATCTACCGCCTGCCACCAGAGAATTCTGGAATCTTCTGATGAGATAAGCTGCAATATAAGTTCATGACTCTTTTCCTTGTTGAGAATGACACCGTTGAGGACGGCATCCGCTTCAACGGACTTGCCGAGATTCCCCAGGAAATCCAACCTTTCTTCAGGCATGACAGAGAAGGCGTCGCCCGCCTTGCCGTCCGTCTTTTCAGGCGGGATAACAGACAGTCTCGGTGAGGAAGCGATAACTTCACCCGTTATATGCCGCCACCCCGCATCATCCCCATAAAAAGGAGGGATGGCTACAGAATGGACCTCCTCGAGTAATTTCTTTTCCATGAAGGGAAGGCTATTTTTCTGTTCGCCCGCGCTGAAACCGGGCAGCGCTTTAGTTGATGCACAGGCATGCAGAAAAACAAGAAGAAAAATTAAGGAAACAGTCCAAACTTTATCTTTATGAACATACACGTAATGCATATATACATTTTACACGAAAATCGATTTTCTTTCTCCTCTCTGCCGCCCTATATCTTCCCGACCACGGTGCCGCCCTCAACTCGTCCCACAAAAGATCCATCCGGATTTCCCACGCCGCTTTTTTGATTCTCTGCCATGATCACCGTTAGTTTCACTTTATCCTTTTTCTTCATGTACTTCCATCCTCTCTCTCATCTTCATCATCTCTGTAACCTCTTTTCCTCTTCATCATCCTGACAAACCCGTATGCCGTAAGAAGGGCCGCAATAAAAAAAAGGAACTCATAGAGGTCATTGCTAATATAAGCAAACCATGAGGTCTCGCTCTTGAGATAAGACCGCCATCTGCTTTCCAGCTCTCCAAGGGAGATTGAAAAGCTTTTTTTTACAGCTTCTTCTAGATCATCTCCCCTGCTGAAATATTCGAGCATACTCAAGACCCCCGAAACTCCGAACTCCTTACTGATATAGTCAACAACGCTTTTGCTTTCTTCATATGCGAGGAGGAGGTCTTCGCCATCAGAGGGGAATCTATCCGTTAACTGACGGATACTGATAAACTTCTTTGTCAGCGTCGCCTCTTTAAGAAGCGACTGCCTTTGATCCATTATTATTTCCGCTACGCCTCCGTTCACCCACTGGCATATCCCTTCATCAAGCCATCTCGGGAGATTCCCTTCTTTGATATGGTGGTGAAGCTGAAGATGACACAGTTCATGCTTGAGGGTGGTCTTAAGGGTAAAAGGATGCATATTCATTTTCGAGTAATCGATCACGATAAGATTTTGTTGGGGTATCGCAAGGGCGACGATCATCTTGCTGCCAGCGATTTTCCTGAAGGTGTCAGTGTCTTTTATCAATACAACCACGGGTCGAAAATCGTGGTACCATCCGAAGACCATTAGCAATTCTTTCTTAATCGTGGGATAGATATTGACGATCTCACCTGCAGTGCTCCCGAGGGGTTCTTCACCCTGGATAATAATTTCGTCATTCTGGAAGAAAGTGTTTTCCGCATACGAGGGATGGATAGAAATCAGGGGAAGAAAAAAGGCCAAAAAAGTACTCCGAAAGACCATTGCGCTCAACCTGGATATCCTCCACCGAGAGATCATGCCAGACCATGTCCATCTGTTGGTGAACGCTCCACCCAGCTTCCTTCCTGACCAGATTATGTACCGGCTCAAAGACTACACTTCCCGCCGCCAGACTTGTGCCCACCTCAAGATAATGCCCACTACAACGTGCCATTCCTCCTCGGATGAATCATACGGGCATTCTGGCATCAGTAGTGTAAGCTGCATCGACGCCGATGTCAACAACAGCGCTATCCCGTCCCCGCATACTATTTCATTATAGTACAGCCTTCCTGAATTGTTCGATGGAGTCAAAACTACAACAGGGACCTTGGAATTATCATGAAGAAAAAGTAATATAGAGAGATCATGAAAACTCAAGAAAAACCCTTTGTTGAAATCTATGCCGATGGGGCATGCAGTGGTAACCCAGGCATGGGCGGATTCGGCGCCATATTAAAATCGAGAGAAAAAATAAAGGAGATTTCAGGCTGTCAAGAGACGACCACAAACAACAGGATGGAACTACTCGGCGTTATCTCAGCCCTTGAGGCACTGAAAACACCTTGCAAGGTGCGGGTCACCACCGATTCGACCTATGTTGTGAAGGGCATGACCGAATGGATGAGAAGCTGGATAAAGAGGGGCTGGCGAAACTCCCAGAAACAAGAGGTACTGAACAGAGATCTATGGGAAAGGCTTCTGAAGGCATCTGAAGCCCATGAGATCGAATGGGCATGGATAAGGGGTCATAATGGGCATCCTGAAAATGAACGGTGTGATGAGATAGCACGGGAAGAGATCAAGCGGTGCAGAAAGTCAATGCCTCCGAGCAGGAGTAAGGCGTGAACAAGCCCGAACTGCTCGCCCCCGCAGGTGACTTCGAAAAACTGAGGACAGCGATCCACTACGGAGCAGATGCCGTTTATCTTGGAGATTCGCGATTCAGTTTGAGAGGCAAGGCAAGGAATTTTTATCCTGAACAATTGAGAAAAGCTGTCCATTATGCCCATGGAAACAACGTCAGGGTTTATGTGACCGTGAATATCTTTCCTCACAACAGAGACCTGAACGAGATTGAGCACCATATAGAGACCCTCAACGATATCAACCCGGATGCGGTCATTCTTTCAGACCCGGGAATCTTCACGATGTTCAGAGAGAAAGCGCCTGGAATAAACCTCCATATCAGTACCCAAGCCAATATCACGAATAGTCAGGCGGCGCGCTTCTGGGAAGGCCTCGGAGCAAAGAGGCTCGTGCTTTCCAGGGAGTTATCCATCAGTGAGATACAGGAAATCCGGGAAAAAACTACCGCCGAAATCGAGGTCTTTGTTCACGGTTCCCTCTGCATATCCTATTCAGGAAGGTGTTACATAAGTAGCTTCCTAGCTTCGAGGAGCGCCAACAGAGGCGAATGCACCAACTCATGTAGATGGAATTACTCCCTCATGGAAGAGAAAAGACAGGGAGAATATTTTCCGGTATCCGAGGACAAGAGAGGAACGTATATTATGAGTTCAAGGGACCTCTGCATGATTGAATATCTCCCCGTTCTTATAGAAGCTGGGGTAGACAGTTTCAAGATCGAAGGCAGGATGAAGGGAATTAACTATGTGGCTGGTGTCGTAAAAACTTACCGAGAGGCTATCGACTCGATTCACGACGGAATGCAGTATAGGGTACATTCACGTTGGCTCAAGGAGCTTTCCATGTTTAGCAGCAGGGGATACACAACAGGGATGTTCCTTGGAAAACAGCCTGATTATGATTACAATTTTGACGGGGAAAGCTACCGGATGAGTCATGAACTGGTTGGTGTCATTCTCGATATGCATGGGGGAACCGCAAAGGTCGGGTTGAGGAATAGACTTGATGTGGGCGATCCTGTTGAATATCTTTCTTTTGGACTTGAAGAAAAAATATTCGAGATTGACTCCATGAGAGATGCAGACGGCATTGGTATTCCTTCGGCAAGAAACGGGGACATCATCTTTATGGAAGTACCGGAAGTCGTCAGGAAAAACGATCTAATACGGCGGCGGAAGGATTGCAGAAATATGCGCCAAAAGCTAATGCAGAGCGATGGCGCGAGGCCGTCATAACCATCTCCTCTCCTGATAGGCTGCTGAAGCAGAAACAATAAATCATGCCGACCAGACTTTTCCCATAAATATTTTATTCATTCCATACCGCTAGCTTGGTGGTGATAAATTTTATTATTTCCTGATGCTCCTCGGCACCGCGATTTTTCACCCGTAGAGGTTCTCCAAAGGCAAAAAATACCCTCTTCAATGGATCGATTTTGCCGAAGTCCTTAAGGTATCTACCATTTCCCCATGCATCCGTTTTCAGCGCAATGGGAACTATGGGAACGTCTGCTTTTTTTGCGAGTTTTACGCCCACGGTATTGAAGCCGGCTGGGTCAAGGGCGACGGTCCTCGTGGTTTGCGGAAAGATAATAATCGATTTACCAGCCTTCAATCTCTCAGCACCACCTTCCAGAACTGCCTTTAAGTCTGTACGCGGATTCGTACGGACAAGGGTAACAGGGTCTCTCGAACGCATGACATATTTGAAGACCGGGTAATCAACCAGGCTTTGCTTCACCACAAAGGTGACCTCCCGAAAAGGCGCTATGATTGAAGGAAGCACAAAGGTCTCAAGCGTGGACATATGGTTTGCGACGAAAACGCAGGGATCATCGAGGGTGGTGAAGTTATCAATACCAGTTATTTCGATTTGAACGCCAACATGCTCCAGGGCGCGAAGCACTTCAAGACTGCTTTTCGCCCACTCGGTCGTGTCATATAAGGAACGCTTCGCCTTGGCGCTTGCCCTATAGACAATACCCATATCCTTCCAGTAAAAAACCACCGAAGGAAACAGCTTCGTCAGGAAAGCAATCCTCCCCGGCCTCGTTGTATAACAGCCACTTTCATAGGTAAGTCCTTCCAAAAATCTGCCCCTCTTTGGCTCATGATCTTTTGTACGGTACGACTTTCCTTCACGGGACACATTATTATATATCTTTCAGGTGTTCTCATTCACCTGGAAAAAGAGTGAACTATTGCACCAAAACCTGCACTTGTTGCATTTTGCAATAAACGTCATGGTAAAATAAAGCGTGCTCAGGCTTCAATCCAGCATCAGGCAGAATATAAGGCTCGGGTACTGTGTTATAGTGGCCGTAATCGTTGGCGTCACGGTATTCACCCTCTTTGAGTTTAAGTACCTTGAGAAGAAAATCAGGTTCGGGCAGGTGATCTCCGAATTCTTCGACACTACCCTAGAAGTCAGAAGGTTCGAAAAAAATTACTTGCTCTACAAGAAGAGAAGCGATTATATAGAAAATACGCAGTACAGTGCAAAGGCTCAAGAACTTCTCGAAAACAACCTTTCGGGATTCAGAACCATCGCCACCACCTCCCAGATTGCGAGGTTGAGAGACGATCTTCGACAGTACAGGGAGTTGATGGAGCAGTATGCCGGCAGACCTCTGAGACAGGAAACGCTCCAGCAGAGCCCCTTGGAGAATAAACTAAGGGGAATCGGTAAGAGTATCGTAACAACCGCTGAAGACATATCAAGTGTCGAGCGAAACAATCTTCGGGCAATGCTCTCCAATTCCCAGTGCAGCCTCATTATATCGATCATCTCCCTCACCCTTTTAGCGATTGCTATGGGACAGGTTCTTTCGCGGATGGTAGCAAACCCCCTGAAGTCATTAGAGGATAAGATGAAAGTGATCGCCGAGGGGAAATTTGAGACCATGTCCATCGACGCGAAGGACAGGGAAATTGTATCCCTTACTCATGCGTTCAATGCAATGCTTGAAGAACTCAAGCTGAGGCAGCAACACCTTGTCCAGTCGGAGAAGCTGGCATCGCTCGGAACCCTCCTGTCAGGAGTGGCCCATGAACTAAACAACCCCCTGTCACATATTTCATCGTCTTGCCAAACACTTCTGGAAGAGATCGACGATGCTGACGTCGGCTATAAGCAGGAACTGCTCTGTCAGATCGATGAACAGGCTGACAGGGCACGGAATATTGTTCGTTCACTTCTGGACTTCTCAAGAGAGAGAGCGTTTAACAAGGAACAGCTGATACTCAAAAACCTTTTCGATGAGACGATCCGATTTGTGAAGGGCCAGATGCCCACGAAACTCGTGATGACCATTGACATACCGGAGGATGTCGTAATATTTGCCGACAAGCAGAGGGTCCAGCAGGCTTTTCTGAATCTCATAAAAAATGCGATGGAAGCGATTGTTGATGAAGGAGAGATCCGCATCAAGGCAAAAGAACACAAGGCTTTTCAGAAAGCAGGAGGAGATACCGGGATAGTCAATTATCATGCGTATCACGGCAACTATACCCTCGCGGGGGATACCGTTGATATTGTGATAAAAGACACCGGGTCCGGGATACCTCAAGAACTCCTTTCCAGGGTCTTTGACCCGTTTTTTACCACCAAGGGGGTGACAAATTCAGGGCTGGGAATGAGCGTCTCCTACGGGATCATCAAGCGTCATGGGGGTGAGATCCTGATCGAAAGTGAATTAGGAAAGGGGACGAGTTTTGTCATTCATCTCCCGACNNTATCGCGATCAACAGCGAGATTGGCAAGGGGACGACATTCTTAATACGGTTGCCGGTACAGAGAAGTGGTGCGTGGGTAATGGTAACGTGATGAAAAACACCGTAAGAATACTCATCGTCGACGACGAGAAGATAGCCCTAAAGAATCTTGAGCATGTATTGAAAAAAGAGGGATATTCGGTCGCCGGCACACAGAGCGGACAGAATGCCTTAAAATTGCTTGAACAGCAGCACTTCGATGTCGTGCTGACCGATCTNNGGATGCAGATACTCAAGAGATGTCGCCAGATGTACGCCGATACTAAGGTTATCATGATAACAGGGTTCGCAACCCTGGAGTCCGCGGTCGATAGCATGAAACACGGCGCATTTTACTACATCGCCAAACCCTTTAAGCTGGATGAGTTAAGAAAAATCGTCCAAGAAGCAGCGGAAGAAGTGAGCCTGAAGAGAGAGACCAGGCAACTGAGAGAACAGATAGAAACATATCAGGGGAAACTGAAGATCATCACACAAGACCCGCAGATGCAGAAACTCCTCGAAACCGTGCTCCAAATAGCACCGTCGGATTGTAACGTGATTATAACCGGAGAGAGCGGCACCGGCAAGGAACTCTTTGCGCGATACATCCACTTCAGCAGCAAACGTTCAGATGGACCGTTCTTTGCGATCAACTGCGGGGCCTTTACCGAAGACCTCCTCGCTAATGAGCTCTTTGGACACGAGAAAGGTGCCTTTACCAGCGCAATGACCGCAAAAAAAGGATTGGTCGAGATAGCGTCGGGGGGAACACTGTTCCTGGATGAAATAACAGAGATGCCTCCGTCCATGCAGGTGAAACTTCTCAGGGTGATCCAGGAGAAGGAGGTGTTGAGACTTGGAGCAACAGAGCCGCTCCGTGTGGATGTCAGATTTATCGCCGCAACCAACAGGGATATCCAGGACTCGATGAGAAGCAGCCACTTCAGACAGGACCTCTACTTTCGACTCAATGTCGTCTCGATTCGCATTCCCCCTCTTTCGGAGAGGAAGGATGATATCCCTTTTCTGTGTTATTATTTTTTGAAACGCTATGGATCCCTCATGAAGAAAGACGTTACCGAAATATCTCAGGAAGTCATCGCTCTCCTGATGAATTACGACTTCCCCGGAAACGTGAGGGAACTCGAAAATATTATAGAGAGGGGCGTCGCCCTTTCAACAGGAAATACCATAGAGGTTGCCAACCTTCCTGAAGACCTGCGAGAATTGAGCATAAGAACGTTCAGAAAGAAGGACAGCAAGATACCTTCCCTCGACGAACAGGAGACGGCTTATATCCAATGGGTGCTCCAAGAGGTGGGTGGCAACAAGACCGTTGCTGCCCAGATACTCGGAATAGACAGAGTTTCTCTATGGCGAAAACTTAAGAAATATGGAATGGCGACAGGATGAACTGTCCATTTCAGCACGGTATGTTCGTAAAAGGAACGCCTTAAAAGCATCATGAAAGCAACTGAGAGCGCACGTTCCAACCTTGAGCGCCTGAGGAAAGTATGCGACGGCGCGATGAATGTCGGCGTCATAATATACGGGAACCCGGATCCAGACGCGCTCGCGAGCGCGCTCGCCCTTAAAAAGACACTTGAGACGAAGAAGCGCGCCATCAATATAGGGTACACGGGGGCAATCGGAAGACCCGAGAACGCCTCCATGATAAGGCAACTGAAGATACCTGCATTCCCGGTGAGCGAGGTGGAAGCAGCCCAGTCCGACGTTATAGCGTTGGTTGACTCCCAGCCACAGTTTTTCACTGACTTCAGACTTCCACGCTGCGATATCGTGATAGACCACCATCCAGTCTCTGATCGAATCGGAGCCGGATTTGTCGACATACGTCCTAACTACTTGTCCACTTCTTCGATCATGACGGAATACCTGAGAATTGCCGGCGTGCGCCTGACAAAAAACCTCGCAAGCGCTCTTTTTTACGGGATTAAAACAGACACGCGCCATTTCATGGGTGACATGAGCCCCGGCGACCTGGACGCAATAAGATGGCTCAGGAGCAAGGCAGACCGGGACATAGTCAAGCAGATAGAGTTCTCGCAGTTCTCGAGAGAGGGACTCGATTACTTCAGCATCGCACTCGTCAGGAGGCGTTTTGTGAACGGCGTTATGTTCTCGCACTTAGGGCCGGTTCCGTTTTTCGATGTTTGCGTTCAAGTAGCGGACTTCTTTATCCGAGTGGAAAATGTGTCCTGGGCGCTAGTTACCGGAGTGGTGGCCGATACGCTGGTAATAGTCTTTCGAAACGACGGCATCAAGAAGGACGCGGGTTTTCTGGCACGCATGGCCTTCGGCGGCATAGGGAGCGCAGGAGGGCATAAGGACATGGGACGCGCAGAGGTTAAGCAAGACGTCCTGCCCAAAGAGCTTCTTCTGTCAGATAACAGGGGCATCGAGGAGTACGTGTTGAGTTCACTTGCAAAGATCGACCCCATCTTTCTTCCGGTGCTTAGATCTGTTAGGAGATAGGACTTGCGAGCAGTTAGCAATAACATCTCCCACTATGCCTAGCCCTGCAGTTAGGCGCAAGGGCAAAGCACTAGGATCGGCTCCCTCAACGGCAGGCGGGACACCCTTGGCGGGAATGGTGTCTGCCAATGAATTTTCCGATAGTCGATATTTATTTGGAGCTTTTCAATGATTTTTCCTTAAGTCTCTTTATCAGTTCTTCATACGAACTTGAACTTATGATCTGACTGAATTGGCTTCTGTAATTATTAACGAGACTAACACCTTCAATTATAATATCGTAGACCTCCCATTTATTTTCCTTTTTGAAGATTTTGTATTCAACGGGTATCTCGCTTCCCCTAGTGGTTATTATCCTGGTCTTTACCGTCGCGTAAGAACCCTCCTGGATTTCACCGACATAGGCAACCTTTTCATCTTCGTATCTTTCTATCTTCCGTATATACGTATCCTCAAGCAGGCTTGAAAACAGTGCCACAAATTCCTTCTGTTCATTTGGGTTTCTTTCCTTCCAGTAAATCCCTAAAGAGCGTTTTGCCATTTCCGCAAAATCAAAACTCTTTTCGATTGTGGCGCGGATTTTTACTTTTCTCTCCTGCTCTTTTTCGGGTTTTTTGAGTTCCTTGTTATTCAAGATTGCTATGACATCATCCACAGTCTGTTTTATCTGGTCCGTCGGTTCGCCCGCAGATGTTTTCAGAGGAAAAACAGCGAGAAAAGAAAGACAGACTGCAAGAAGCACTAAGAATTTCATGGATACGTTTTTTTTCATGGCTCACCTAACCCTTTCTGAATATATATTTTTGACATTTACTCCTCCGTTGCCAAGCGTATGTAAGGATTCCTGGCGACAGGCGATGATAGAGATCGCGTCTGCCGAACAAAAAAACAGATGCCAAAAAAAAAGCCTCACCCGTTTCTCAATGATATTCCTCCTTCACTTAAAACGATTTTGATTTGACTTATCTAAATCATACTAAGCTTTAGGCTTCTCTGTCAAAGGCCAGCGGAAGAGAGCCTCTCAGAACTGCACTCTATTGGTACTATTTATTTTGAAATTTGTCCATGGGTTAGGAACGGTTTCTCACTTCCAGTGACGAAGAGAAGGATCAGAACATTGATGTATTCATAGCCGAATGGCCCCAACAAAAGAGGAATCAGAGCGATCTCGCTCAAGAAATCCCTTTAGCAGGTTCCGCCATCCTATAACCGCACAAATTAACAGTTCTTGGGAAGTCCGAAAACGTCTGGGAGATATGTGCTAACATAAAAAGTGCTCGGAAACAGGAGGGATTTTGTGTGCAGGGGGCACAAGAAAGGGGATTGTCAATGAGCTGGATGAGATTAAGATTGTTCTTGGTGGTGGCTATTGTGATGCTGTCGGGTCTTTCTATGAACGATGTCTGTTCCTGGGCGAAGGATGAACCGCAAAGTGTACAGGAAAAGAAGGGGGAGGAAAAGACGGTTCCTCAGGACGGAGAGGAAAAAGTTTCCAAAACAGATCACACTTTGATAATCGACGGAAAAGAGCTCAGGTATAGGACAGTGGCAGGAGACTTATTCATCAAACAGGAAAACGGCAACGCAAAGGGGAAGGTATTCTATATTGCCCATGAGCTTGAAAAAGCCGAGCACTCTGGCAGGCCGGTGACTTTTGTCTTTAACGGCGGTCCCGGAGCAGCTTCGGTATGGCTCCACCTGGGCGGATTGGGCCCTAAGCGTATCAGCCTGAAGCCCAATGGCGAGCCGCTCCCGCCGCCTGTCCGATATGGAGACAACCCTTATACCTGGCTTACCTTTACTGATCTGGTTTTTGTCGATCCCATGGGCACCGGGTTCAGCAGGAGCACCCCCGACGATGAAAAAACGAGCAGGGCATTTTACGGCGTTCAGCAGGATATCCAGTCAGTTGCTGAGTTCATACGACTCTACTTGACGAGAAACAGCCGTTGGATCTCCCCGAAGTTCTTGGTCGGAGAGAGTTACGGTACGACCAGAGTGTCGGGGCTCACCTGGCATCTCCAACAAAGATACGGGATCGATCTAAATGGCGTTGTCCTTATTTCTCCGGTTCTGGATTTCGATACGATCCTTTTTCACCCTTCCCATGATCTTCCCTATGTGCTCTTTCTTCCCACCTATGCAGCAACGGTTGCGTACCA
>DMNE01000148.1 GCA_003453735.1 Nitrospiraceae bacterium
TGATGGGATTGGCCTTGGGTCACAAAGACGTCAAGAAATGGTTAGCCCGGCATCTCACCAACCCAGTTAACATAGTGAGTGCGAAGGGACTAATGTAATCGAATGGGTAAAATTCCAGATGGCAAGCGCCAAATCCTAAATAAGCACCAATGTTCGAAATACGAATTGACTAAACGAGAAAGCATTCAATTTCGATATTGGAATTTGGGATTCGTCTGGATTAGGAAATTGGGATTTGGAATTTAAAACGATCGAAAGAAAAGCCGCCGGAGTCAAGAATGATAGAAACCCAAATGCAAGACAAAGTTAGAGATAAAGTCGGAGCCGTCATGGTCGTCGGAGGTGGGATCGCGGGGATCCAAGCTTCCCTCGACCTCGCCGAATCGGGCTACTATGTCTATCTCGTCGAGTCGTCCCCCGCCATTGGCGGGGTGATGGCGCAGTTGGACAAGACCTTTCCCACAAACGACTGCTCCATGTGCATCATCTCTCCGAAACTGGTCGAAGCAGGCCGTCATCTTAACATTCGTATCCTGACGGCCACCGATGTCGAAGGGATCTCAGGCGAGCCAGGAAATTTTACTGTCCGCCTTCATCAGCATGCCCGCTTTGTGGACACAGCCAAATGCACGGGATGCGGTGATTGCGCAGCCGCCTGTCCCATCATCCGTCCCGATGAGTTCAACGCCCTACTCTCCACGCGCAAGGCGATCTACAAGAGATATCCCCAAGCCATCCCGAATGCTTTTGCAATCGAAAAACGTGGGGAAGCACCCTGTCGTAACGCCTGTCCGATTGAGCAGCGCGCCATGGGGTATGTCGCACTCATCCGAGAGAAGCGCTTTGCCGATGCTTACCGCACGATCAAAGAAGATAACCCCTTCCCTTCGGTATGCGGTCGCGTATGCAACCACCGATGCGAGGAGGCTTGTACCCGAACTGAGGTGGGAAGTGAACCCGTCAACATTATGCATTTCAAACGTTTTGTGAGCGATTGGGCATTCGCGCATCCTGAGGAGATTCAAAAGGTGTATGCATCGGGTGTCCAAAAAGCTCCGGATACCAGTGGAGCGGAAAAGAAAGTCGCTATTGTCGGCGCCGGTCCAGCTGGGCTGACCGCGGCCAATGACTTGATCCGTAAAGGTTACTCCGTTACCGTCTTCGAAGCGCTGCCTGCACCGGGCGGAATGATGCGTGTAGGCATTCCAGAGTATCGCCTGCCCTATGACTTGCTCCAACGCGAGATAGATGAAATCATCTCAAGAGGGGTGGATCTGAAGCTGAACCACCGAGTGGATGATGTAACAGGGTTGCTTAAAGATTTCGACGCTGTCTTTGTGGCGGCAGGCGCTCATATCGGCATTAAGCTTCCTATCCCGGGAAATGACCTGCCCGACGTCCATATCACAACAGACTTCTTGCGCGACGTCAGCCTGGCAGGGACATCAAACATCCAATCAAAGATTGCGAACAAGCGCGTCTTAGTCCTCGGTGGCGGGAATGTGGCCATTGACGCAGCCATGTCTTCGGTGCGTCTGGGCGCAAGCTGGGTGGGCATGTCTTGCCTTGAGAGTCGAGAAAAAATGCCTGCCCACGATTGGGAAGTCCGTGACGCTCAAGATGAAGGCATTGATGTCTATCCGGGCCGGACGTTCAAGGAAGTGACAAACAAAGACGGTCATATCACAGGCGTACGAACTGTCGACGTGAATTTCCGAGGCTTTATCGAAGGCCGGCCGGATTTTGACGAGATCCCCGGGACAGAGACAGTGATTCCCTGTGAGGTGGTCATCTTTGCCATCGGTCAGAGGCCTGACCTTACCTTGTTGAGCAACAAGGTCGAGACGGTGCGTGGCCGAACAGTAGCGGTAGATAAAGACACGCTTGCCACCAGCGTCCCCGGGATTTTTGCCGGCGGGGATGTGGTCACCGGAACAACTTTTGTCGTGGATGCCATCTCAGCAGGACATAGGGCTGCGCGCTCGATTGAAGCTTACCTGAAGCCGGAAGAGAAAGAGGCCAGGATATGGCCGCCGGTTTTAGAATCAATCGAAAAGCTCCCGGAAGCTAAACTCGATAAAGCTCAGGCAAAGCAACTCATGGACGTCAAGTCAAAAGCTGCTCGTGCAGTACCTGAAAAGCGCGCAGCGGGGGAGCGCAAGGGCGATTTTTCAGAAGTGGAATCAGGGCTTACTGAAGAGGAAGTGATCGAGGTAGCCAAGCGTTGCCTGGAGTGCGGCATCTGTTCCGAGTGTTTGCAGTGCGTCTTCGCCTGCCGTGCGGGAGCCGTCAATCATGATGATCGCGAGAAAATCGTTGACCTCCGGGTTGGAGCGGTCATTCTGACACCCGGCTTTAAAACCGTGGAAGGAAATATTCGGCCCGAATTCGGCTACGGGGTCTACCCAAACGTTGTCACAAGCATCGAGTTCGAACGAATGCTCAGTGCCAGCGGCCCCTATGCCGGTATGGTCCAGCGTCCTTCTGATGCCGGACACCCACGAAAGATCGCATTTATCCAGTGTGTCGGAAGCCGCGATATCTCTTGTGGACAGGATTATTGTTCATCCGTGTGTTGCATGTACGCGACGAAAGAGGCCATCATTGCCAAAGAACATGCGAATTTTGTCGAGCCCAGCATTTTTTATATGGATGTCCGGGCTTATGGGAAAGGGTTCGATGCGTATTATGAGAGAGCTAAATCCGAATACGGCGTCCGGTTCACCAAGTGTATGATCTCCAAAATTAGGGAGCATTTCAAAACAAAGAATCTCCTGGTGACTTACTTGGATGAAGAGGCCAAGTTTGTGGAGGAGGAATTTGATTTGGTCGTTCTTTCTGTAGGCATGGTTCCCTCCAAAGAGACAGTTGAGATGGCGAAACGGATAGGCATTGAAGTGGAGTCTCATGGATTCTGTAAGACCAAACCATTCGAACCCACTTCGACATCCAAACCGGGCGTTTACGTCTGCGGTGTATTTCAGGGACCGAAAGACATCCCGGAGACTGTTTCCCAGGCGAGTGGTGCCGTGGCCGATGCAACAGGACTAATCGCTTCGGCACGGGGGACGATGGTCACCAAGAAAGAATATCCTCCGGAAGCGGATGTGACATCAGAAGAACCGCGCATCGGCGTCTTCGTCTGCAACTGCGGCATCAACATCGGAGGCGTGGTCAATGTGCCCGAAGTCAGGGAATATGCCAGAACGCTGAAAAACGTCGTCCATGTTGAGGACAACCTCTATACCTGTTCACAAGATACCCAGGGAAAAATCAAGAATGCGATCGAAGAAAA
>DMNE01000021.1 GCA_003453735.1 Nitrospiraceae bacterium
TTTATGACTTTTGCAAGTCCCTCAAATGGAAGTTACTCCAGCCAGCCCCCGGCCTTAGAAAAGTCCCCCCTGCAATTAGTTTCAGGCTACAAAAAGCACCTGCGCATATTGACACGTGTCTCTGCTCCTGCTATGTTATAGCAATGCCGAAGAAGCAAATTCCTATCAGAAAGACCAAAAAATCCACGGGCTGATTTTCTGCCCTGCGGGAGGAGGTACAAACGTCACCATGGAATATCACCTGAATATCACAGGTCTCTTCAAGGACGAGGAAGAACTCCGCGCAACCGTCAGGAAGCGGAAGATTTGCTACGACACCGAGCCCTATTTCTGCAGAAACGAGCAGGGTTCGCTTACCCAGATCGGGTTCCAGATCAATCTCTACGGGACGTTTCCTGACACGGACAAGGAGGCGGATCTCGACGACCAGGAGTTCGGCGCGGTGCTCAGCGATGTCCGAAAGATCGCTATTGCCCTCTCAAAAACCGGAGAATCCTTGCACATGGGCGAACACGTGGTCCCGGATTACCCGTCCGTTGACTATTCGGACGAGCGGGAGGGGCGGCCTGATGTGACCGTGTACATACCCGTCTTCGACGAGGAGCATTTCGGCCATCCGGTCGATGACAGGATCAGTGAGGCAGTCTCGCTCGCGGGCAAGATCCTCGAACAGGCGGGGGTGAAGAACAAGCGCTGGCACGACTGAGGCGGACAAGCCTAACATCATCTTCATCTTGTCCGATGACTTCGGGTATGGTAACGTGGATCCCTATTGAATCAGATATTTTTGGTTTATGTGTTTTATCTCGTAATCGAAAGTCATCTACTGACTTAAAAAATGCGAAGTAGTGGCTGAAACTGTCGCCCCTAAATTTTCCAAATGGTGTTTTATTCAGGTCGTAGCCTTGATGGAGTTTCAGTTTCCGGAAAGTATCGAGTTGTCGGTGGAGTCAAGTGCCAATGGGGGTTTTTGTAAAGGTAAAAAATCAGAGTAAGCTGCTCCATTTATACCCGCTTCTATAGTGTTGATTATTAAAATAATCTGACAGATTTGCCTAAGTTGGCACTATGTTTATTCCTGGCGGGACGCAACACCACGCGCAAAATAGCGTCAAGCAAAACTTCTTCCTCTTCTCTGAATAATGGCCAAACGCAGCACGTTACACAACGAAAGACCTCGTTATATGATTTCATAACAATACGTAAGAAGTATCATTAATTTATCGATATTGTCTTGACAGGGAAAATTAATTTGATAACATTGCATCAGGGGTGATCACAACATTTGTCCTGTGGCCGTGTAATTTGATTCGGGACATTGCATCATGAGTTATGTTATACATTTCAGGATGACGTCTCTGGTGCCAACGAACCCATTCACAAGGAGAGCGCACCGAAAAGGCCTAATAAACGCCTACACCAGACAGGCAACACACGTGCTTCTCCCTCGCTGCGGTTGTCCGGCTTCATACTCGCGGGCTGGTGAGGAGTGCCGTTAGGCACTAACAAAGGAGGCAAGCATGAAGCAGTTACAAAAGAAAGTTATGCTGGTCTTCTCCGGTGAGAGGTCCAGCCCCCTTATTGAAAGAAACTTCTCAACTATGGGTTTGACTTTACTTTCCAGTAGCTCCTTGGAGCTCCCGGTAATGATAAAATCATCGGCATACCTTACCATATGCACCTTGTCTTGTTGACGGAACTTTTTCAATTCCGCTTCCAACCCATCGAGTGTCATATTAGCCAACGTTGGCGAGCAAATACCCCCTTGCGGAGTCCCCGCGTCTGTCGGATAAAGGATTCTTTTGTGAATGTATCCTGCCTTTAACCATTTATGGAGAATCTTTTTATCCATCGGGATATTGTCGATTAACCATTCATGGTTGATATTGTCAAAGCAGCCTCTGATGTCGCCCTCAAGTACCCACCCTGCGGATGTCTTCAGCGACAGCAATATGAAACATTGTCCGATCGCATCCTGGGTGGCTCTTTCAGGTCTGAAGCCATAAGAGTTCCAGTCCGCTTTGGTTTCCGAGATGGGTTCGAGGGCTACTAGATGCACAGCATTCATAGCTCTGTCCTTCATTGTCGGAATTCCCAACGGACGCACCTTGTCTCTGCTTTTTGGGATGTAGACACGCCTTAGCGGACAAGGGTGGTACCCATGTCCCTTAAGGTTTTGTACTGCCTGAGATTTGGCTTCAGGGGTTGACCATATCTGCCCGTCAACTCCTGCTGTCTTTCCGCCTTCGTTTTCCGTAACCCGTTTTACAGCGAGTGCTTTGCTGGAGAACGAGCTGGTCAGTAGTCTTTGCAAGGCTTTCACCTTGTTCCANNACGCACTTGCAGCCTCCTTACGTTTCTTCTGCATTTCGCCCAATCAATATCGGGCCACTGCACAGTCACGTAGGAGGATGCACATACCGTTGTCCCTGTATTCATTTGCTTTTCCTCCTTTGAAGGTTCTGTAAATTCTCTTGTAAAGAAAGACCACGTGGAAGTCTGCCTGCTTTCGCATGGGATGATGTTGTTTCCTCAATCCCTATCCGACCCATTACAGGCCGGCGTTCGCTTTCTCCACATTCCCATACCCACACCCCCATCGGCTCCCCTTGCGGGTCGCTTTCCCTTTCGGGAGAGATATGGGTTTGCCAAGTTCCGCATGAGTAACAATGATGGGTTAGACCCGTGCCTGTC
>DMNE01000068.1 GCA_003453735.1 Nitrospiraceae bacterium
TAAGCCGCTTGCCTACACAAAGACCCTCGCGATGGTGGTAGCCGCTTTCCTTACCATCACTCTCGATCCCGCGCTCAGGCTGGTTGTGACGAACCTAAAAAATTTCAATTTCCGGCCCTCCTGGCTTTGCAAAACGGCAAATGCCGTTTTTGTCGGCACGATCCACCCTGAAGAAAAGCATCCGATCAGCAATTTCTTGATCCGTCTTTATGATCCCGTCGTTCGATGGTCGCTACGCCGGAAGCGGGTTGTCATCGGTATTGCATTTGCACTGGTTATCATCACCGGGCCTGTTTTCGTGAAGCTCGGTAGGGAGTTTATGCCGCCCCTTGATGAAGGGGCCCTCTTCTACATGCCAACGACTATGCCGGGCATCTCGATAACAGAAGCTCAGAAGCTTCTCCAGGTGACGGATCGCATCATAAAACGTTTTCCGGAGGTAGACCACGTGCTTGGCAAGGCAGGAAGGGCGGAGACATCTACCGATCCGGCGCCTCTGTCAATGCTCGAGACGATGATCATTCTGAAACAGAAATCCGCGTGGCGCAAGATTGACACTTGGTATTCCTCCTGGGCGCCTGAATGGGCAAAGCCTTTTTTTAACCATATCATGCCGGATCACCTATCGCGAGAGGAACTTGTTAGCCAGATGAATGAGGCTTTAAAGATAAATGGAGTAACCAACGCCTGGACAATGCCCATCAAGGCGCGTATCGACATGCTCACCACGGGCATCAGGACGCCCGTGGGAATTAAAATATGCGGAGCAGATCCGGCGGTTATTGAGAGGATTGGCACGCAGATAGAAGCCTACCTGCCCTCGGTCAAAGGCACCCGGAGCGTGTTTGCGGAGAGGACAGGCAACGGTGAATTTCTCGACATCGTCTGGAACAGGCAAGAACTCGCCCGTTATGGCTTGAACATCGAAGAAGCCCAGACAGTCGTCGAGAGTGCTATCGGCGGCGGAAATGTGACGACTACCATCCAAGGTCGTGAGCGCTACCCAGTGAACGTCCGGTATCTGGCCGACTTCAGGCCCGATATCGGTGCCCTCGGGCGTGTCCTCGTTCCACTATCGGACGGCCAGCGTCAGGTTCCGCTCAGCGAACTTGCAACAATTAGTCCCGTCAGTGGTCCCTCGATGATCCGTGATGAGGATGGGATGCTGACCGGTTACGTGTATGTAGATATCGCTGACAGAGACCCTGGCGGCTATGTCGAGGAAGCCTCACGGCTCTTGAAAGAGAAGCTCGATCTCCCGGCGGGATACGCCATATTGTGGACAGGCCAGTACGAGGCTATGCAAAGAGTCAAGGATCGGCTTTCAGTGGTCCTCCCACTGACGCTGCTTATGATTGTTCTGCTGCTCTTCATGAACACGAAGTCGCTTGTGAAGACGGTGATCATCGCTCTGGCAGTGCCCTTCTCTGCCATCGGCGCGATCTGGTTTCTGTATCTCCTCGGCTACAACATGAGCATCGCCGTATGGGTNNCTTTACCTTGATATTGCCTATGAGCAGGCAAAAAAAGAGGGAAAGATGCGAAACCTTGGCGATTTACGTGAGGCTATTATGAACGGAGCCGTCAGGCGTCTCCGGCCGAAGTTTATGACCGTAGCCACAATGGCCATCGGACTTATTCCGATCATGTGGGCAACAGGTACCGGTTCCGATGTCATGAAACGGATCGCTGCTCCTATGATCGGCGGTATTTTTACCTCTTTTTTCCTCGAACTGGTGGTTTACCCTGTGATTTACGAGGTGTGGAAATGGAATTTTGTAATCAAGAAGCGGTCTTAAGCAATCACTGAGTAAATAAAGGCATCTCGTATGTTGCCAGAGAATATGTGTGGTTATCGAAACTGCGAGAACCCTGAGCTTTTATTTTAATTGAAAGGAGGATAAGCGGCTCCCTCCTGCGGCAAGACTGCAGGGTGTCCGCCGCCTGAGAGATTATGAAAAGGATGATCGTAAAGGTGAACTGGATTGCCGCGATCGGCGTATTTTTGTTTTTGGTTTCCAGCGCGAGCGCCGAGGAAACGCTGCCCTTCAAGAATCAGATGGAGAAAATAAGCTATGGGATCGGAGTTGGTGTGGCAAGGGATTTCAAACTGCGGGGGGTAGCGATCGATGCGGATGCTTTTTTGAAAGGTTTAAAAGACGAGCTCTCTGGCCTGAAGCTCCTCATGACCGAACAGGAGCTTGTCTCGACAATGAACGCATACGAGCGCGAACTGAAGTTGAAACAGGAACAGGATGAGAAGATAGCGGTCGAGGAGAACAGGAAAAACGGAGAGGCTTTTTTGGCTGAGAACGCGAGGAAAGAGGGTATTGTAACCCTTCCTAGCGGGCTGCAGTACAAGGTTCTCAAGGCGGGCGATGGCAAAAAACCTACGGATGCCGATGAGGTTCTGATCAATTATCGCGGTACATTGATCAATGGTACAGAGTTCGATAGCTCCGATAATAGCGAACAGCCAGCCGTCTTCAAGATCAAGGAGGTAATCCCAGGCTTGAGGGAGGCCCTGAAGCTCATGCCTTCGGGCTCTGTTTGGCAAATATTTATTCCCTCCCAGCTAGGATATGGAGATCGGAGAGTGCATGAAGTCGGGCCGAACTCCGTGCTGATTTTCGATGTAGAATTTCTATCCGTAGTAAAGAAAGTCGACTCCGAAGAAACGCCCCAAAGCAAGGCGTCCAACGGAATCGGGAAGCAATCCCAGCCATCGGGGCCGCAAACATCAACAGACATTTTGTCCAACCCTGGAAAGCCCAAATGACAGAAGCCTTCTGGTTTTAAAAAAATATAAAAGGAAAATTTAGATTATTGGATATCCTTTTTCATCATTTCCAATTCCTCCCTGGAATTATAGAATTGGGGTTAAACATCGTGGATCAGGAGCCCCTAGTTCGCCATAGAATTTTAGACTATGGGCTGGACATCCACCGTGACATTCCTTATGGAGGAAACAGTTTTTTGACGGACAGTGATTTCCGTCGAACCTCCTGAAGAAGTCGAGTTTCGGTGATCTCCAAATATCGAAAAATTTGTCGGAAAACACATTTCCAAGGGAGAACTCTTCCATCCCAAAGAAGAGGTTACAGGGGAAGACTGAGCCGTCCGGCGTTATCCCGAGTTTGGTAACTCCTGCCGAACATCGTGTATAGGAAAGCTCGGGATAGGTTGCCGAATCGGGGAGGAACCCCGAACAATATACTGGCTCCAACGTTGGTTCCGTTTTTCTCATTGCATCGACAAAAGCGAAAAACTCATGGAACGGCAAAGAGTCATCAACATTCCCTGAAATAATGTCAGGATAGATGAGATAGAATTTCGTCATCCCCTTAGCGAGGACAGTTCTCACATGGGGCTCCAGTCCTCTGGTATCCCTGCAAAGAGATTTTACGGTAGGCTTATACTCTGAGAGGAATTCATCGAGGTCCTGAGTCATCCCATGATTGTTTAAGGATATGCCGAGGGCACACGCATCACCAAAGGTATCCATGATTTTCTTCACAATGAGAATATGAGAACCGTTTGAACTCAGTGAAACCTTAAAACCATGGGCACAGGCAATACCGATTATTGCTTCAATACCAGGGTGGAGGGTCGGTTCTCCACCGAGAATGTCCATCTCTTTGATGCCGGCATGAGACAGGATTTGAGCCATTTTTCGAAAATTATCAACAGAAATATCAGCGGCTCTTTTGAGACTAATGTTAAAACAGAAAGAGCAGTTCAAATTGCATCTGAGGGTAGGGTAGAACTGGATATAAGAGGGATGAGTTCGAAACATCAACCGGAGGCTTGCGGGCGAATCAGTTCTTTTCCCGCACGGTATGCCTCCTGCAGGGCCGCAGGGTGTTCAAGAATCGCACCCTTGGCGTCAACGCCTAAAAAACTTAGGGTCTCGTGCGCCGGGACGCTGATGGTCCTGAAGAATGCCTTTGCAGTGGCTTCTCCGCATTGAATGCCGACCTCTTTTTTCATCCCCCCTACTAACAACAGAAGCCCTTTTCTCCCATATGGACCTGCGGGAATGACTCTTTTCAAGAGGTATTTCTCGCACCAGAAAGCCTGACACCGGTCTATCATCGCCTTTGTCTGCGCACTGAGAGCAAAAAAGAAGATAGGGGAGGCCAGGATGAGCCTGTCTGCTGCCCTGATTGCGTCGTATATTTCGTTCATATCATCGTTGATAATGCATTGGCCTGTTTTCTCGCATCCTCCGCAATCCTGGCATGGTTTGATGTTCATGAAATTCAGCTTGAATAATCGGATTTCATGCCCTGCTTCACCGATACCTTTCAGGGCCTCCCTGAGCAGGATATCCACGTTCCCTTCAATCCTCGGGCTGCCCTGAAAAGCCACCACGTTCATCAGTCTATCTTCTTAAAAGCCTGTTTCTTCGCTTTGCAGACGGGACATTCATCCGGTATCTCGCCCTCTGCGGTATAGCCGCAGACCTGGCAGACAGCATAATCCACGTCGGGATTCTTGCCGAGGGTCTCAAGAGCCTTTTGATAGAGTGCCGCATGGATCTTTTCCACTTCATTGGCATAACTGAAGGTCCTGAGTGCGCCTTTATTTCCTTCAGCCTTTGCGTCCTCGATCATTCCTGGATACATCTTCTGGAATTCGTAGGATTCGCCGTGGATCGCCTCGTCAAGATTCTCTTTCGTGCTTTTGATTCCTCCCATTTCTTTGAGATGATTATGTGCATGGATGGTCTCCGCCTCGGCAGCGGCCCGGAAGAGTTTTGCGACCTGCTTGAACCCCTCCTGCTCTGCATTCTTTGCAAATGCCAGATATTTTCTGTTCGCCTGTGACTCCCCCGCAAAAGCCTCTTGAAGATCTTTCTCTGTCTTTGACATCTTTGCCCTCCTTATCTTGCTATGGTTGTTATGAGGAATTTCTTGTGCAGTCCCTACGGATACTAGCTGTCCGCTCCGAGAGAACATCTGCCACTGGTCGCTATTCTCGCATCAAAACTTCAGGTGATAGTCCTTGACCTTCTTTGCAAATTCCCTCCCGAAGTCATAACATTTCGTCTCGTCCTCTAACGAAGGCCTGTAGAGGATCTGTAATCCGGGCTCAACGGTCTCAAGCCCCATCCTTTTGAATTCTTCATAAGCCTCTTTAACCGCGCCACCGCCCCAACCAAAGCTGCCAAAGGCTCCGACGATACGATTCTTGGGCCTGAGCCCCCTCAGATGTGTCAGAAACTCTGCTATGGTCGGATACATGATGTTGTTCAGGGTGGGTGTCCCGACGAGACATCCCCTGGATTTCCAGAATTCCTTGATGGCAACGCTCATAGGAGTAGCCCTCAGTTTTATGACTTTGCAGTCAACTCCTTCGTCCTGTATGCCCTGCATGATCGGCAACGACATCTTTTCCGTGCTCTGCCACATGGTGTCGTAGATAATGGGCACGCTCAAATGCGCTCTGCCCTCAGCCATGTCGAGATAAGCCTGCAGTACTTTCTGGGGATTNNCTCCGCAAGTTTTGTCTTTATGATAGGTCCAAACGGCATGAGGATATTGGCATAGTAATCCACGACGGCGTCTTCCAGTTCAGACATGGACTCACAGGTTGCAAATTCGTCATCAAATCGAACTGCTGAGGCTATATGCTGTCCGAATCCATCCTGGCTGATAAGGATCTTTTCTTCCCTGATATAGGTCATCATAGAATCAGGCCAGTGCAGCATGGGAGTCTCCAGGAAAAGGAGTGTCCTCTTGCCTATGGACAGGGTATCCCCTGTTTTTACAACCTTTATCTTCCATCTCGATATATCAAAAAATCTCTCGAGTCCCTTTTTGCCTTTCTCCGTGATATAGATGGTGGCATCCGGGGTCAGTTCCATTATTTTATCGAGGCTCGTCGCATGATCGTTCTCGATATGGTTAACCACAACATGCTGTATCCTTGAAGGTTCGACAACGCTCCTGATGTTCTTGATGGTGATATCAGAAAAGTCGTATTTAACCGTATCAAGGAGCGTTATTTCTTTGTCAATGATAAGATAATTATTGTACGTTGTGCCGCGGGGAGTCGCATACCCGTGAAAGTCACGGACTGCCCAATCGATTGCCCCAACCCAGTATATGCCGTTCTTCAGTTCAACTGCCTTCATATGCCTCCTTTCCCTGTAAAGCGAAAGTCCTCAAAACTCTCTAAGCGGTCATTGCAGTCCCCATAGTTCTATGCAATGACAACATAACGAGAACGGTTGCGAGTTGCGCAAATGAGATGCCCCGGAATCTGTCTCCCGACAAAGCTTTCCACTCTTAGAGCGGCTTCCAGGGCATTCTTCGTCTTGGCCGTCAGCCAACGAGTACTCATGGAAAAGCAGAAGAAACGCACGAACTGCTCTGCCCGGATCCCCCGGGATGCCTTGTCCTCCGAAATCTTTATCAACGACGGCTTTCCTGCCCTCGCATGCTTTTCAATCTGGAGGCGGTATTCCCTTACCGGCCGGATGCTTCTTGAGGACGTTCGCAGCCAAGACTCCTTCGGGAATCCCCACGAGATCAAGCCATTCTTCGGATTCCCCGGGAAAATCCTTTTCTGTGACGTCTTAATCTTCGAGCAAGGTTGAGAACGTGTTATGATGCTCCTCTTCATCCGAGAGTATGCCTTCGAAGAGCCGCTTTGTCACAACGTCACCCTCTTTTTCTGCAAGGGAGACAATTTCCTTATAGAGTTTTATGGCGTCTTCCTCTGCCTTCTTATTTATCTTGAGCATGTCCTTTAGGCTTTTTCCCACTGTTATGGGTGCCGGTTTTGTCGTCGGTTCCCCGCCGAGATAATCAAGCCTCTCCGCTATCGACTCGGCATGCTTCATCTCCGTGATCGCAAAGCCCTTGAATATCCCCCCTACTGATTCTGCGTTTATTCCCCTCACTGTCACATGCTGCCACATGTACTGGACACTCACCTGAATCTCTCGTGCTATCGCATCATTAAGTTTGTCGAGCAATCCCTTGCTTGCCATAAAGCCCTCCTTCTCATGTAAGGTTCAGCTCCAGACGGAGCGTTTTAATGAATCGTGGTTTCTTTCTTAAAAATTTTGTGACCACAGANNACAGACAGTTTCTATTTCATCTGACCAGAGCTCTATCTCTTCACCACACTTGGGGCAGGTGATAAAATCGGGTGCTGGTGAGTATTTTACACTGCATGGCCTTTTCCCTTTATGTTTTGCGTGATCCTCTTTCATGCGCATTCCTCCATCCTTCCTTATTGTGCCGCATGCATCCTGTCTGCTTTGCTGACGTTATCTCTTTCGGGGAAAGCGCAGAAACGGTCTCTGCAAAAGAGGCAATCCTTGC
>DMNE01000182.1 GCA_003453735.1 Nitrospiraceae bacterium
AGGAAACTGACCGCTGCAATCTTGATGGGTGTGGTAGGAATCGGTCTTTTGGCCTGACCCATGGCGTCCATACTCACGCCAACAAAAAGGGTCGCCATAGCAATGATCACCATATACCCTAAAACTTTTCTCCTCACGATCCTATTTGACATAATTCCTCCCTCCTTCTTTTCTGACGGTTCATTCCATCAAAGTAGAGTCAATAGTCTTCCTGTTTCACCTCCTTTTTGATCAAACCTGGACGTTCGCCCAACCTTTTATCAAAACCAATGGATGAATGTCAACTTTTCGATTGGAAGAAATCGATCGCCATCTGATTGAACCGGTCAGCCTCTTCAATAAAGAAACAGTGTCTCTTGCCAGGGAAGAAGACTAATTCCGAACGGGGGATGAGTGCATTTAATATTTTAGAATTTTCTGGAGGGACGAGAGAGTCATCATCGCCCGTCAGGATCAGGGTTGGAACATCTAAACGGTTGAGGCGATTCACCGTGTCATGCCTGAGGCAGGCGGCGAACTGTCTCTCAAAGGCATCCGGAGGCTGATAGTACCGGAGTGAAAGCTTGATAAATCCTTCCATTTTCTCGTGATTTTTTTTGAGGTATTCGTCAGAAAAATAGATGTCCATATCCTTCCTTAAGATCTCTTCTGGCGTCAATCCCTCGTTCGCGGTGAACTTCTTTAGTCTCTCCGGGCTCGCGAGCACGGCTCTCTCACCGCCGGGACCCGTGCAGGCCAACACCAGACGCTTCACCCTATCCGGATAGTTGAGAGCGAGTTCCTGAGCGATGTAGCCTCCCATGGAGACGCCTAAGATGTTGGCTTTTCTTATACGGAGTGCCTCCATCAGCCCGGCCGTGTCGTCGGCAAACAGTCGGATCGAATAATCCATCTTCGGCTTGTCTGTGCGGCCGGCCCCCCGATTGTCAAAAACGAGCACCCTGAAATGCTTCGACAGAGTGGGGATCTGGCGATACCACCACTCGACGTTCCGGCGGAGACCCATAATTAAAACCAAGGGATCGCCTTGGCCGTGCACTCCATAATATATTTCAATTCCGTTTACCTTCTGCTTCGGCATAGGTCAGGTCTGCTTCTCGATGAGGCGTTTGAGAAAAAGTCGCAACAATCTACTTCCTAATCTTTTATCAACTTAGATGCCTCTTTTCAAGCAAATTTTTCCGTTAATGCGGTTCGACGTATGAAACTGGATTGACAGACGTGGCCAGTTTTCCTATACTTCTTTCCACGGTCGAGAAGTTCCTATCAAGGCGCATTATGGAGGATGATATGGGAAACCGTTTAAAGGGTAAAGTTGCTATTATTGTCGGTGCCGGGCAGACCCCAGGGGATACAATCGGGAACGGAAGGGCCATGGCTGTCCTCTTCGCCCGGGAGGGGGCGATGGTCATGCTCGTCGACCGGCGGTTGGAATCAGCCATGGAGACGGAAGGCATGATCAAAAAAGAAAATGGTGAAGCCTTTGCCTTCAAGGCGGATATCACAAAATCAGGGGATTGCCGGGCAATGGCCGATGCGTGCGTCAAACGATACCATCAAATTGACATCCTCGTGAACAACGTGGGAATCGGCAAAGGCGATGCAGGGCCGGTCAAGTTGGCCGAGGAGGACTGGGAGCGTATCTTCAGTGTGAATCTTAAAGGGATGTTTCTCGCGTGCAAGTACGTTCTCCCGGTCATGGAGCAACAGGGACGCGGTTCCATTATAAACATCTCGTCCGCTGCCGCCGTATGTGCCGTGAGCATGCTGGCCTACAAGACATCGAAGGCCGGCGTGAATGCCCTGACTCATTCGATTGCTATGCAGTATGCTAAGAAAGGTATTCGTGTCAATGCAATTATGCCCGGCCTCATGAAAACGTCGATGGCGATTGAAGGCATTTCACAGGCCAAGGGCATCGATAAGGATGAACTGATCAAGATGAGAGATAAGATGGTGCCCCTCAAGGGGGGCATGGGTGACGCCTGGGATACGGCCTATGCGGCCCTCTTTCTTGCCTCCGATGAAGCCAAGTTCATCACCTCGGTTGTCCTTCCGGTTGACGGCGGGCAGTGCGCCAAGATAGGGTGAAACACAAACCATGCGAAGAGAGGAGATGTGCATTCATGGCGAGAGTGTCGATTCCCGAAAAAGATCAGGTCAGCAATGAATTGAAAGATCTCTTCCAAAGCATGGAGCAGCGCGGAGCTCGAATCCTTAACGTGTACAAGGTCATGGCTCACTGTCCGAGGGTCGGCAGGGAATTTCTGCGGCTTGGAAACGCCATTCTCTTTAACGGGAGCCTCCCTCCAAAGCTGAGAGAGCTTGCGATTCTCCGAGTTGGCGATCTTGCAGAGGCCACCTATGAGTGGACGCAGCACGTTCCTCTCGGGCTGACGGCAGGGCTCACAGAGGAGCAGATCAAGGCGATGCACGGATGGAAAGATTCGCCTCTCTTCAGCAATCAGGAACGGGCGATTCTCCAGTATACCGATGAGGTCGCGCAGAATATCCGTGTCTCAGAAAAAACATTCAAAGGGGTCAGGGATTTTCTCACCGAAGAGCAGGTCGTCGAGCTGACAACGACCATTGGATATTATGGGATGGTGTCGCGTATCCTTGAAGCACTTGAAATCGAACTTGAGGAAAACAAACCGCCATTGAGGTAGTGCATTATATAATGATATAAACCTCTGATCCCTCTCCTTCTTTCTGCAAACAACGTATTGGTAAGCAATAGACCGCCGATCAGCCCTCCTACTGCACTCCGGCAAGGAGCCGCCATTCAAGGTCGGCGAGCCGTAATTGGAGTCGTACAGTAAAGACAGAGCTTGAGCATCAGGCCTTTGCGGGGAGTATCACGATAACTCCCTTTTCAGTGACTCGT
>DMNE01000532.1 GCA_003453735.1 Nitrospiraceae bacterium
AGGCAACCTTAATTTGCATCGTGGCGCTTGAGCCGACGTACAAGTGCAGGCCGTTAATGGGAAGCCCGAACTTTTTGGATTCGATGTAGAATATCCGCGCTGCGTCGTCAAAAAAGTCGTATTGCTGCGCAGCGATGTTCATCCAGGCGTCTTCTTTATTGAACCTCANNATTCCACACCTTAGGCCTGCCTACCGCGCCCGCGTAACGAAGATATTTTTGAACAGGCGCGGGGAGATGCTCAATATCATCCTCCCTCACCAAGGCCGTATCAGACTGTCTATACAAGCGATTTTGGACTTCCGTCCTATATAGGTTGCGATAACTGTTTGGTTGGGCATCCATGAAAAAGATGACAACGGGGATAAGGAGGATGATATTTACAAGTGTTCCGTACTTTGCATCGCGCCACGCAAGTAAGATGAGTATTTGAGAAACGATTACTGCAAGCCCTGCAACTATCCACCAGGTGTCGTTATGAAGAAGGAAAAGAACAGCGACGGCCAAGAATAGAGCAGCGCAGATAAGCCACGCCATTCCAGCGGGTCTCGATATGTCTTGAGTTAGCCGGCTTATCTCGGCTAATTTGAATGCCTTGGCAAACCCCATCAGGTGAATGAGCCCATGAATAGTAATGAGCAGAAAGAGAATATTCCTCATATCATATATCCTTCTTTATTAGTTCATGGCAAATGCGGGACACCTCAGTTGTACGTCGCGGCCCTCTTGCATTGTTAGGTCCCTTCGCTCTTAGCTATTGCCTGGCCTTGATTGAGTGGTCTGAACATTAACTCTTGAAGAAACACAGAAACTCTTGATTGAACCTCCTTACCTTGGGTAAAGATAGTAACGTGCTCTCCACCTTCCACTGAAAGCAGTTGTGCGCCCGGAATTTCTGTGGCAAGTCGCTTACCGTGTTCCTCAAATGGAACCAGAGGGTCTTTAGTGCCGTGAATTACAAGAGTCGGAACGGCTATATCCCTCAAGGGATAAGTTCTCGTTTGACTTATCTTTATATCATTCTTGGTACCTTCAATTCGTTCCGCCATTCTGTTAAAACTTCCCACTGCCACCTCTTTGTACAGGGCCATAACATCGACATTCCTGAGAGTATTTTCTGAAATAGCAGGATCAGAAATGGAACGACTCAGGCTCTGTTTCAGATTCGATTCGGCCTTTTTCTTCATCATTGTTACAAAGGCCGGCCATTTAGCCAGACGTGTCATAATATGAAAGAAGAATGGTATTTTATTCTTTGCCTTTCCACCTAATGTTGAGACCAGCACAAGCCCGCGACACCTGTCACGGTGTCGAAGAGCAAAGTGAATCGCACTCGGTCCACCTCCGGAAATGGCAAATACTATCACTTGGTTTATATGAAGCAAATCTATGACCTCAGCGTAAAGATCAGCTTGTTCCTCAGGCGTCCCGCCAGCTGTGAGGGGGGTTCCGAGATATCCCGGACGAGACAGTGACAGGTAACGATAGTTTGATTCACCAATAGTAAGCGCAAGAACTTGTGCCTGATCATATCCCCCCATAGCCCCGTGAAGTAAGAGTATAACCTCTCCAGTCCCCGTATCAAGGTACTCTACTGGACCGCGTGATGTGGTCAATATTTTAATGTTCGGATTTTCCATTTCTCAAAGATGTTTCTTCCGGGCCATCTCCATTAAACGCATGCGCTGATTTCCACAAGTATTGGCAATAATACCATATATTGAGGTAGCTATATATCAAGCTATTTCGTCAGCATAGGATCAACGTTCATTAAGGTGCGTTCGTTCCATTTTTCACTTGCACCATAGCACCAGTGTTCATTTCCAGTTGTACACTGCACATCTCTGAATGCAGAAAGCAGCTCAAATACGAGTCCAATCCCTAACGTTTTCTACCGTAATAAAAGCCTTGGCTGCTGAGTTCATCTTCATTTCTGCAAAAGGACATGTGCCTCACTCTTAAAGCCAACGGCGAACACGGTTCCTGTACTGAATGTATTCTTGTCCGAACGCTTTAGCCAATTTATTTTCCTCGTAAGGGCAGTAGACGAAATTCAGGATTGCAAAATAGCCAATTGTGGATAGGAAGAACGGCATTGTGCCGATGTAAAGCGCAAGTCCTGTCATTATGAGCAACATGCCCAGATACATAGGGTTACGAGTAAAGCGATAAGGCCCGTCTGTGGTGATGTGCGTTGTCCTCGCCGTAGGGCAGGCTGCAATGGCATGCTGTTTGAACAGCCACCAGGCCCACATCATAAGGATAAAACCCGTAAGACCGACTGATGCACCGACCCAGGGCAGGGAGAATCGCATTCTTTCCCAAATGTTCAAGCACCAATGAAAGGCGCCGGCAATCAGAGTCAGCGATAATGCTATTCTTGGTGGACGCATGTTGATAATTCTCATATAAACCTTCTCTAAATGTTTGACGTATTGTCATCAGGAACACCTCACTTAGTTTAGTTCCTAAACCATATGGGCAAAAAAAGAGAATTATTTATGCTCTTTCATTTGTTTTCTGCCCTGATCGAGATATTCGCAGAGCCATGTGAATATGGAGATGAGAAATTCGATCTTGTCGTCTGGATACTTTTTCAGCTCCTCAATCAACGGCTTAAGCGTTGTTTCATTTGTCTTCTTGTGCTTTATGTAAAAATTCCGTCCGGCCCCGGTCAGTTCAACGAACACCTCTTTGTTGTTGTGGCCGCTCTTGTAACGCTTGACGAATCCTTTGGTCTCCAGCTTTTTCACAACCTGGGAAACCGCACCCTTGGTTATGCCCACTGCCTTGGCAAACTCGGTAACATTCACACCAGAATGGTCACCGACCTTGTCGAGCGTATGTCGCTCAGAGTGGTAGAGGTCGAAGTTCGAGCCGACTTTCACAGGAATTTTTTCAAAACCGTTGTATTTGTGCACCGCCCGTATGAAAAGCTCCATGATTTCCTGACTTGCCTTTATCACGTCCATAACTACATTGTATAGTTACTAAACAAATAATGTCGAGAGTAAAAAGGCGCGCTATAATTAGGGACGGACTTAATTGGCATTCATAGACTGTCTGTATGTTGGAGTTCTGACTTCTACAACTTATGCAAAGATATCTAAGCAAACACATAACTACTCGCTGCACTGGATCGGCAGGAAATCTGCCAGCCCTGCCCGCATCGTCGGTGCGGAAAGTTCCTTCGAGCATCTTCAGACGGTCAGAAAAACGGTGAGTCACTATGGACTCCCACAAGCATATTATGTGGACAACCATTCGATCTTCCGTTTTATCTTCCATCGAGGGGTGCATGTGC
>DMNE01000042.1:0-9873 GCA_003453735.1 Nitrospiraceae bacterium
TCATCTTTATGATATGCTCTGCTGCGGGTAAACTGTACTGGTTATTTTCTGTCGGCGAAGTGCCTCAGGAGATGATGATTGAGGAATTCGCTGCCGTTGTCGCAATCAAAGCCCAGTAAGAGGAACGGCAGAGGGATTTCGATATCTTCGATCTGTTGCAAGACCGTTGTTTCTCCTTTGCCCCAGAGGGCTCTTTGTTCGGTCCAGCCGGTNNGGCGATATCCACACAGTCGATGGTGAATGCGAACATGCCCGCCATAGAGGTGCCGCAATGGGCGACCGTGTCGGCCTCCAGAAACCCAGGCCTGGATTCATCCCACTGGTTTGTCTTGATCGGTATCTGCTTTCGTAAGAGCGTACCGGGCTTTGTGGTAGTCCTGTGCCACGCCCCTTGTATTTTGCTCTGACCGGTTTCAGTATCCGGTCAATGGTGGCAGAAGAGATCGCCAGGAGAGCTTCCGTTAGCCCCTTGGCAAGGCTCCCCTGCGCCTGTGCATAGCTCGGCAGCCATAACGGTAATACTGCCTTCAGTCTTTTTGAACAGGGAAGATTTGCGGCTAACCAGATACGCTTCAGAGGCCTTAGAATCGCTTCTTCACGGTATAGAGGGATTCTCCCGCTCTTCTTCTTTTTAGGCTTGCGAAAACGCCTAAACTTCCTGAGCAGTCTTATGGCATGTTTCCGATGATACCCACAGGCGGCACAGAATTCATCCAGAATAATCGCTTTCTGTTTTCGGGAGGCCCTCTTGTACCTCAGATAGATTGCTTCAAGATACTCCCTTTTGGATCGTGAACTCATAATGCGGTCCCTTTCTATGCATGTTTTTTTTCGGTAACATGCATTATGAGTCAACGATCTTTTTTCTTCCTACCTACGGTAACATTCTTTGTGAGTCAATTCGGGAGATGGAAAATCTTCAACTTATAAGCCTATTTATGATATATTATAGTCCATTGTTTTATGGATCCGTCCTTTGGAAGTGAAATCGCCTTTATAACAGGGAGTTCCAGCGGTATCGGTGCTGCCATTGCACGAAAGTTTGCCCTTGCAGGGACTGATGTTGTTCTCAATTATCGAAAGACGGTCGGCGAATCACAGGAGCAGGGAGAGCTGTTGTGCAGGGGAATAGAGGAGGTGGAGCGGCGTGCGTATCTCATCCAGGCCAACACAGCGGTGAAGGCATCGGTGAAGTATATGTTCAGCGGGATCAGGGAGAAGTGCGGCCGCTTGGACTCTTTTTATATCACATATCGATTAGAACAGACCTTCGGGATCCATATTTCCTGTGGCCCCTCCGGTGCACACGCCACATTTGCCATGCTCGGCCACACCATCGGGGCAGCGGCAGCAAACGAAGCTATTCTGACTCTTGTTGGAATCTATCGTTCGATTATCCTTCCGACAATTGACTACGAGTTTTCCGATCCGAAAAGCGACCTCGATTACGTCCCCAACGAGGCGCGAAGAACCGAACACTGTAGGGCTTTGTCCAATTCCTTTGGCTTCGGAGGGCAGAATGCATGTCTCTGCATCGGCCAGTATGATGCGACAGATGATGCACCTGCTCTTACCTTGGACACCCATGCCGCGTGAACGCATTGTGATCACAGGGGCGGGGATTGTCTGTGCCCTGGGCAACAATCTGCCGTCTGTATGGGATGCAATCGTTTCGGGAGGCCACGGAATCAGACCCATAGAAGGTTTTGATGCTCGTGGCTTCGATTGCCCCGTCGCCGCTCAGGTGCGTGATCTCCATCCGCATGCCTTAGGAGTTAACCGCAGCGACAACCGTATCATGAATACCCATTCCTCCATGTTGATGAAGGCAGCACATGATGCCTTTTTTACGTCCGGTCTCGATGCGGCCTTGATCCCGAGGGAAACTATCGCTTTTTTCGCAGGCATGGGAATGGTTGATTATAGCGTAGAAGATCTTCTTCCTGCTGTCCTGAAGTCTCTCGACGCCCGAGGAACGCTTGACTATGCTGCTTTCTATACGGAAGGGCATAGGGAGATCCATCCCCTTTGGCCTCTCTCAATGCTGAATAATATCAGCTTCTGTCAGGTTGCCATAGACCTGGACATTCAGGGAGAGAATACGGTCTTGTCTCCCCATGCCGACTCAGGCGCCCAGTCCGTTTCAGAGGCGATGAAGTCTGTTGAGGAAGGGAAATGTATGGCTGCTCTCGCGGCAGGTGTGAGTGAGACAATTACGCCGCTCAGTCTTGCGCGCGGGCACTTGTCAGGTATTCTCAATTCGAGCGCTGAATCCGGGGAAGACTATGTGAAGCCTTTTGATACGAATAGGAAAGGGACCGTCCTCGGTGAGGGATGTGGTGTCGTCGTGCTGGAGATGAGTTCGACCGCAGAGAAGCGGGGCATGGTTCCTCTCGCTGTGATGAGTGGCTATGGAAGCGCTTGTGACCCTGAGGCAGGATTCCCTGGGCCCACGGTAAAGGCAGTTGGCGCCTCAATGAGAAGGGCCCTCGCCCATGCAGAGATCGGGCCCTCTGACATCGATCTCATCATTGCCCATGGCGAGGGAACCCCGAGGGGCGACAGGAACGAAATCGAAGCTGTCCACCAGGTCTTTTCTGAATTTCCAGAGCGTGTTCAGGTCTTCTCTTCAAAGGGTGCCGTGGGGCATCTGCTCGCCGGCGCTCCCGTCGTTGATCTTGTCCTGGGGATATCAATCCTTAGTAATGGCATAGTACCGATGACGCTGAATACTCGAAATCCGGATCCCGCGATACGGTTTAACCTTGCCACCGGAAAGCCCCGGAGGAGTGACGTGAGGAGAATTCTCGTCAACTGCCAGAGCAGCGAGGGTCAAGCTGCGTCGCTTATCGTCGAAGGCGTCGGCCGGTAGATTGGTATCATGCGATTCCTGTTCTATGATTCGGTCACTCATATCGAGAAAGGGATATCCATAACCGGGGTGAAGAGTTTTTCGCTTACCGAGGAATTTTTAAGAGGACATTATGCGAAAAGGGCGATCGTACCCGGCGTGCTCCTGATCGAGGCTATGGCCCAACTCCTTGGGTGGCTCATCATCTATTCCCATGATTTCAAGCTCTCCACATTTCTGGTTCTTGCAGAGGATGCCGTTGTCACCCCGGACCTGAGGCCCGGTTTCAGTGCTGAGATTCATGCTGAACTTATCTCGACGTCGAAGAGGGATTCATTGGGAAGGGTCAGGATGTGTGTTGGCGGCAGAGAGATAGCGCATGTTAATCGCATCATTTACGGCCATGTCTCCGAGGTCAAGCCTGAAGATCTGCGGAAGCTCTTCGGATATTACAGCGGACTGAACGGTGCAGTGCTATGAAGCGGCGGAGAGTCGTCATTACGGGCCTTGGACTGGTAACCTGCCTCGGCCTCTCCGTGGAAGAGAACTGGCAGAGCGTCCTGAACGGTGAGTCGGGCATACGAAAGCTTGCCTGCCCATGCTCCGACAGCTCACCCATTCAGGCTGTGGGGACGATAAGGGAAGAGGACATGCAGACGATAAAAAAGCAGTTCAGGGAAGAAGCAGAGACTGAAGGAGAGGCGAAAACGCTCAACGCTCTTTGGGCAGCGTGGCNNCCGGTTAGAGGATATCGTCCGATGGATCGGCAAAGATCACACCTTTGATATGGTGCGCTTCGGCAAAGAGCTTTCAGAGGTGGACAGAGAATCAATCATAAGGAATTCTTCTGACCGGCCTGCAGCGCTCATCGGGAAGAAGTTCGGGCTGCTCGGAATGAATGTGACGGTGACTGCTGCCTGTGCGTCGGCCACCCAGGCCATAGGCATTGGCTATCGGGCAATTCAGCGGGGCGAGGCGGATATCATGGCGGTGGGAGGCTCAGATACGATGACCAATCCCGTCGGCCTCATCTTCTTTGTACTGCTGAATGCTGCATCGACTTCTCACGAAGAACCCGGGACCCTCTGCAAGCCCTTTGACAGAAAGCGATCCGGTCTGGTCATGGCAGAAGGAGCAGCGGTTGCGATCCTCGAGGAGGAATCGCACGCACTTCAGAGAAAGGCGCGGATCTATGCTGAAGTTGCTGGATACGGGGCATCCCTCGATGCATATCAGCTCACGCGCCCCCATCCCGCAGGCCGGGGCGCTATACAGGCGATGAGGGCCTCCCTTCGTGATGCGGCGCTCGGTACTGATGAGATAGACTACATCAATGCCCATGGAACAGGCACAAAGCTGAACGATGTTGTCGAAACGGTGGCTATCAAGGAGGTCTTCGGAGACCGTGCANNTCGAGCAAATCAATGATAGGCCACACCCTGGCAGCCTCGGGTGCCCCGGAATTCGTCTTTACGGTGCTCAGTGTCTGGCGAGACGCGATCCACCCTACGATAAACCTCTCACAGGCCGACCCCAAATGCGATCTCGACTACGTGCCGGGCGCTATGAGAACACAGACGGTCAGGGCCGCCATCTCAAACTCCTTTGGGTTCGGTGGTCAGAATGCTTCCGTCGTGGTGAAAAAATATCTGTGAAGAACAGCAACGAGATAGATCTAAGTGACAAGATAGCACGGGTGACCGGCGCGAGGGTCCGGGGGATCCAAGCCTGAGATCTTGATAAAAGGCTGGGCTGCAAAGATGGCAGAAGACGGAAGGTACGTCACTGCTTTGTTTCGAATTCCCTTGCGCTCGGGTACGCCCTGGCCTCGGTGCTTCTCACTGGTGAGTGAGATCAGAAGTAGGAGGAGAGATGCGTTACTTACTCGCCGACAGTATTATTGGAGTAAAGGCAGGGGAGAAGATCCGGGGGATAAAAAATATCGTCATGAGCGAGGATTTTCTCGAATACCATTTTCCACGAAACCCTGTAATGCCGGGAATGCTTCTACTCGAGGCTCTGGTGCAGTTGACCGGATGGCTCGAGGCTGCGTCGTCTGACTTCAGGAACTGGTTCTTACTCTCCAAGGTACGGTCCTCCAGGTTTTATGGCTTCTCGCTCCCAGGAGACCAGGTTGAACTCGCCGTCGAACTCTCGCCTCGGTCGGAGCCCGATAACAGGGTCTATACAGGAATTGCAATGGTGGAAGGGAAGAAAAAGGCCTCTGCCGAGTTTGAGGGAGAGACACTCCCCTTTGAAGAGATCGAAGACATCGATGGTCAGCGGCGATTCTTTTCCCTGCTGACAAGGGATGGGATATGAACAATAAACAGGAAGTAGTCATTACTGGCGCAGGGCTTGTGACCCCCCTCGGTATCGGTGTGGAGGAGAACTGGAAGAATGTGCAGGGGATGAAGACCGGCATCGCGCACATTCCCGTCGACGAATTACCACTGTTCATGCAGTATAAGGGCAGAGTCTCTGGAGTGGAAATAGACAGGGACATCACTCCCGAGCTCCAGCGGCAGATGAAATTCCTCAACCGGAGCTCCCTGCTGGGATTCGCCGCAGTTCGTGAGGCGTTCCTTCAAGCAGGGGCGGACCTTTCCGATACAGAACCGGGCAGAAGGGGACTGTACATAGCGTCGGGTGACCTGACTAAGGCGGACTGTGCTTTCATGCACGAGGCTCTCCGCGACGCTACGAAGGGTGCATGGCGGGCGATCGATCACAAAACACTTAATGAGTCGACTCTCAACAAGGTCAACCCGTACTTTCTTCTCGAGTCGATCCTGAATAACGCCTTTACGACCATATCAGCGTTTCTCGAATGTATGGGTCCGAATACCTCACTGGCGAGTCATTCTCCCTGCGGAGTGCAGGCCTTCGAACTGGCATCCCGGAGCATTGCAGGCGGTCAGGCGGATGTCGCAGTCGCTGTGGGCTACGGAAATTGGATAACTGAGGTACCCCTCTACGAGATGGGGGCGCTCGGAATGCTCTCATCCTGCCAATCAGGCATACATTCTTACAGACCCTTTGATGTGGCAAGGGATGGATTCATCGCGGGAGAAGGCGGCGCGGCCCTTTTTCTCGAAACTGCCGAACGTGCCGAAAAGCGGGGAGCAAGAATACTGGGAAAGGTGAAGGGGTTCGGAAACAGCATCGAATTGTCCAATGACGACAGCCTCGGCATTCCTCCTGATGTGAGTGCACGGAGCATGAAGCTGGCACTCGACGCAGCGGGCAGTGACCTCGGAGAATACGCATTTATCTGCGGGCACGGACTCGCCTCGGAGGAGGGAGACAGGTCGGAATTGAGATCGATCGTGAGCGTCTTCGGCGACAAGAGACGTGATATCCCCTTATGCGGGCTGAAACCTTACACGGGTCACCTCGGTGCCGCGAGTGATATCGGAGAGGTCATCCTCGGAATTGAGTCTGTGAGACAGGGGACGGTGCCCGCTACACTGAACTTTGTTGAGGCAGAAAGGGAATACTGCGGTCTCAGAATAGCAGGATCTCGCCAACCCTGTCAGGGCTCCTGCCTTATGACAGTGAGCTACGGGATGGGAGGGCAATCATGTGTTTCTGTGATTCAGGCACTTTAGGTCTGCAAAGAGTCCTACCGACTTCTCCCCGGATGAAGTAACCGGTGACACAACGTCATAAGAAGAAGAGGGAAAAGAGGCCTCTTATATAGGTCGCGGAATATGTCGGTCTATGGGCTCGTCCTGTTGTCGCAGATCATCCCTCTCCGCGGAGGTCTCCTGTTTATCCTGGTGAGAAAGAGACGCGCCATCGCCATAGAAAATCTGAGGAATACCTTCGGCAGCGAAAAGATGAGCGACGAGGATACACCGTTGCAATTAGCCCATTTTTTTGCATGTTAGAAATGGGGCTTTCGCTGCCATTGATTTAACGGGTGAGAGTTATTTTTTGGAACTCACGCTAGCGATTTATGGCCGCTGTGTTTGGCAGGAGGAGAATATCACACTCGTCAGAAGCGTTGTTTACGTTTAACTCCAAGAGAAACTGACATCGGTGACGATTTTTCGCACGTGTCAGGTACAGGAAGGAGATTTCGCACTAAGATTCCATTGTCTTCAGGCGAAACATTTCGCTCTGACTATTGTGTGCAGTCCGAATAGTCGCCGTTCTGCAACTTCACTGAAAAATGACGAGTATTCAAAACAAAGAATGAAGGGAAAACCTTCCAAACCCTGTTGTACATTTTCTATACTGTATAGAGATGAAGAAATTGATCCAGATATTTTGTTTATGTATAATCCCGGTTATAACAGGATGCGGTTATACCATCCGTGAACAGTACAACTACAGGTACAATCAAGACAGTTATAACCACCCTGTAAAGCCGGGCGAGGTTCAGAACGGTCTTGATCTCGACACATCCACGGAGGATAGAATCCTTGCCCTTGACCCTGAAAACATCTCCGAAGACCAGGTCAGAGATATATTGTCCCTGGCGCCGGCGCCGAGAATCATTAATTTCCACGGAGGAACGTCCTCTGCATACAAAGTTATGGAGTCTCTTTCAGAATTCTTCGTATCAATGGGTTATCCTGAAAACAGAGTACGAAACCCAGCCGACGGCACTTTTTCTTATTCCTGCCTAAGAGACGTTAAGAAAATGATCGGAATAATTGCTTGGTATTATGAAAGAGAAGGCATGAGACCGATAATAATAGGCCACAGTCAGGGGGGGATGCTGGTTGTAAAGATACTGCATTACCTCGCCGACTCTGATAAAGATGAGCTTATGGTATGGAATCCCCTGAACGAAGAGTCAGAGAAAAGATATACGATTATTGACCCGCTTGAAAACAGGGAACGCCCTGTTGCGGGCCTCAGGCTCGGGTATGCGGCCTCGATTGCAGCGGGCGGACACACGAGGCTGCTTGTCAATCAATGGGACGTTGTGTTCAGGCTGAGAACGATACCGGATACTGTTGAGGAATTTTCAGGATTCTATCTTAAATGGGACAGCGCGGGAGCAGATTTCTTTGGGCTCATAGACTCCCCTAATCGCTACAGGCCTGCGGGCTCAGCGCGGGTCCGCACAATAAAACTCTCGGGAGGCAGTCATTTGTCACTGCCTGACGTAAGGCATCTGGCTGACCTGCCTGAAACAAGACAGTGGGTCAACAATTACCGTCCTGACAACAGAGAAGTTCTGAATGATGAAATCATTCAGACAGAATTTAACATCCCTCTCGCCGGCGACCTCTGGTATCATGTAAAGAAATACTGGACAATTGAATTGCAGAAGCTGATACGTGCGAAACGAGGCCTGAATAATGGATGACCAGCGTACATTCAGAAGGGGCTTGTGCTCATATCCGTCGTTGTTTATTGGTCAGGGGTACATTAGTTGAAACAGAGAAGGTCCTTAGCGGTTTTTAAGTCACCATACTTTTGATTGCATGGGGGTTGTTTTTCTGGTATGACTATCGACCGAGCATGGTTAAGGCGAAGTGTTCTGACAACCCAGGGCTGCGTCTCTTGAGGCTTCTTTTAATGAACGTTACTTTCGGCAGTTAACGGTGGAGGAACAGGGGCCCTAATTTTTCCCGAAATAATTTGAGTTTTCCTCCCTAGCGCCTTTACCAGAACAACTGCTCACAGACTCTGCACTTTTACAAAACCTATTCGCTCTGCGCAGTACGAACGGAAATCCGCGTTCTTAGTGACTATACTTGTGACCACGCTCACATCCCCTTTATCTGCCGTCAGTGCGACCTTTGATTGGGAGACTTTTTTGCGTTTGCAACTGCGCTCTCCGTCTCCTTATCTTCCTCAAAAAATCACAGAGGATCCTGCTTAACTCTATCCACCCTTTTCGTTTATCTTTTTCATCAGCTCTTCTTTCGTAATCAAACCCTTTTCCAGAAGCACGGAAACAAGGGCCTCAATCATTGTCTTTACCGGGATCTCTTTCTGTTCTGTACGCACCTGTGAACTGACTGCTCTTTCGGAAAATATGGGATGCGTGAGGTAACGCTCGTCTTTGAGCACGTTGTCCAGTTTTGGCGACGTTTCGAGCACGCCTTTATGAGATTTACTCTCGGCCGCGATGCCTTCATAGTGAAAGGAGATGGCCTTCCTTATTCCGGATTCGAGGGCGAGGACGGGCCTTATTCTCATGCCGAGAATAAAGTCCAGTTCATCTACAGTTCCAAGATCTGTGGGATCAGACATAGCTACAGTTAGAGTTAATCCCTGGATCTCGATGGGAATGATACCATACTTCCGCGCCACATCGATTTTGACCTTTTTCAGGGTATCGGGAGATATTTGCCTGTTGTCAAGGGAGATGCAACTCACTCCGAGCTGCTTTTCGAGAACCTGGGTGATGGCCCGCTCGTCGGCGAATCCCATTCTCACGATTATGGAGCAGAGCCTTCCACCCCACTGCCTTTGCTCGCCGAGGGCCGCGCTCAGCTGCATGGAATTGATGATTCCCGCATCGATAAGAATCTCGCCGATCTTCTTTCTGTCTTCTTTCAACGGCTTATCCCTGCTGAAATCTTTGCCATAACCAAATCAACAAGGTCATGTAACGTCGCATGCTATACCAACTCCATACCGACCTATTGCCATAACGCTTCCACCTCTGTATTCATTGACTGCTGGTAATCAGAATTATAATATATCATGGCAAGCAGCGAAAAAAAATCGCTGAGCATTAAGTTTCGACAAAATGGCAGCCTAACCTATTGATTTATATAGACCTCAGCAAAAGCCCAAAAAAATAAAGTTCTTACCTTTTCGAACTGGAAAAAATAAAGTTCTTAAAACAGCAAACAATAAAGTTCTTACTTTTTGAGTAGGATTTTAGTCGTTGCCACGCACCCCATTTTTATCGAGTTCACCGACGAGTCAATACTTTCTTCGGAAACCGAAACTCCATCAAGAGTTCAACTGGAATAAAACACCATGGATAAAAAGTGAGGGAGAGAAGTACAGCCACAAAGACGCAACCGGCGGGGATTCACATCACT
>DMNE01000042.1:9976-10277 GCA_003453735.1 Nitrospiraceae bacterium
CAAAAACTGACTGCCGCCAGAAACAAACGCGAAAACTACTTCAGCGGACCTGTCTGATTATCATGTTAATCAACGCGGAGAAGCGGAGCTAAATTTATCCACTTGCTCACCGGAGCTTATTCCCGGTCGGCTCGATGGACTTGTTACCCTTTTCTTTATCTTCGTTTTAAATAGCTTTTAAGTTCTCGGTAATAGTTTTCGTGAGGTCCGATCATAATCAGTTCCAAGTCCGATTTAATCATCCTGTATGACAGGAGGTAAGGACTGGATTTAATTTTGAACTTATAAACATGGATACCTC
>DMNE01000273.1 GCA_003453735.1 Nitrospiraceae bacterium
ACAGCCAATACTGAGAAGTTTCAAAATGTAGTTGAAACGTTTAAAAGCCGACAATTTTGGTTCAGGCCCTCTGCTGCCACTACACAGATGTGGCAAGACAAATTCACCGAACTCCTCTTGAGTCAAATGCGTCGGAATCCAGTTAAATTCCGCGGTTTGTGACATTTTGCACCCCAAAGAAATGTGAATTTTAAACCTTCGGGGTATTTTATCAGAACAACAATAAAAACGATGACTTGCGTGGGAAATGGCCGTCCCAAAAAACCCGCAACCAGTAGATGGTGAAACTAGGAACCCATATCGCAAACCGAAAGGGCGGTAATGGTCACTCTTCGCTTAAGTGTGCGCGCGCCTGAAATCTATCCCGACCCTTGGTGGTACCCAAAGTTCCGNNCAACCAGTAGATGGTTAACGGCAGGGAACAAGAAAGAGGGAGCAATTCTTTGTTCCAAGCAGTCACTGAATGATCGCGCATTATAAACTTGGTCGAGCATTCGTACCGTTTTAGGTTGCTCTCATTAATTATTTTTGCTCTAATATTTATTAGTAGATAAGCTAGACTACGTTGATCATGAACCTGGATAAGCTTAACAATATTCAAATTATCGCTCTTATTAATCTCGGGCAACCCTTGGATACCCAGCTCGCCCCATTGCTCTGCAGAATTCGCGAAGCTCTTTACAGTGCTTTCGTGGCTAATCTCATGCTGCTTCTCCTTGCTATCGCAATTATAATCGTAGGCATAATTGTGGGATGGATTGCTTCAAATCCTGATAGGTTCGGTGTTTTCATTGAGAGGCAGCGAGGCCGACCGAGGGTGTCGCGCATAGAAATTCGCTACCGCAAATGGACCGAAGTTATTGTTAAAAGGTTTACGCCAGGAGGTGCCTATGGACTATCCTTCACTATCGGCCTTGTTGCTCTTTGCTTGAGTGTATGGTTTTTTGGCAGTGTGCTAGAAGATGTTGTTGTCAATAATGAACTTATCTTTTTTGACATGCCTATTGTCGCATATGTTGCTACACACCGTATATACTGGCTCACTGTTGCAATGCGAGATTTAACAATTTTCGGGGACGGATGGTTTGTCATATCGCTTACAGCAATAGCAGGCCTTTTTTTGAGATATAAAACGAAAAGTTGGCGCCCTTTTGTGTTGCTTACGGCCGCGATGGCTGGCGCTGGTATTCTTGATCTGATTCTTAAAATTACCATTGCACGACCCCGACCGCCGGCAGCGTGGATGGCCGCTCCAGCTACGGGATACTCTCTTCTCTCTGGCCATACGTCGTTGACGGTTATTTATGGTGCCATTGGTTATTTGCTTGCAAAGACCCTTTGCCGGTGGCAAAGCAAAGCCATTGTCTGGACAATAGCACTTATATTAGCTTTTCTTATCGGGATCTCACGTATCTATCTTGGAGTACATTGGCCGACAGATGTGCTTGGAGGGTGGGCGCTTGCTTCTTTGTGGTTATCCATCATATTTACCACAACGGCTGTTATCGAACAGGTCAGAGGTGTCACTCCTCCGTTATTAAAGAAGCCCACTCCTTCGGTAGGTGATATCTCGGTTCGGCTTTCACCGATTCCCGTTCCGCAACACTTTACCCCGGTACAGACCGGCTTGAATGAGGCACAGGTAGAAGATCGCATAGCTGTCGGGCAAGTCAACATAACGAAACAGCGAGCCAGCCGGAGCATAGTCCAAATATTCAAAGCGCATATCTTTACCAGGTTTAATGTCCTGCTAGGCAGCTTGCTAATCGTAATTCTCCTGGTTGGTCCCCTTCAGGATGCACTCTTCGGAATCGTAATCATTCTTAACTCTGCCATCGGAATTATCCGGGAATTGCGCGCGAAATGGGCATTGGATCGTTTTGTGATCATTGCGTCACCTAAAGCGCGAGTAGTACGCTCGGGTGTCGTAAGCGAAGTCGGAACCGAGCAGATTGTCATCGACGAAGTGATTGAGCTTCGAGCGGGAGATCAAGTTCCGGTTGATGGAACAGTCTTGCTATCAACCAATGTGGAGATTGATGAGTCTTTCCTTACAGGTGAGTTCGAGCCGGTGACAAAGGATGCCCGTGACGGGATCTATTCAGGCAGTTTTGTCATTGCCGGCAGTTGCCGAATCCAGGCCGTTAGAGTGGGAGAGCAAGCCTATGCACGGAAACTGGCGAATGCCGCTCGTCAATTTACGCTTTCGCGCTCTGAGCTGCGTGAAGGAATCAACCGTTTCCTTAGTTATNNTGGCTTCTTATTCCTACTTCCCTGATATTATTCGTAACCCAGCTCCTGTACATGCAGGGAGACTGGCGCGATGCAATCATAGGCTCAGTCGCAGGGGTCGAAGGTATGGTCCCGGGAGGATTGGTTCTCCTCACCAGTGTAGTAATGGCCTCAGCCGTGGTTCGACTGGCCAGACGCAGAGCGCTTATTCAGGAACTCGCAGCCGTCGAAATGCTTGCCCGGGTGGATGTACTCTGCCTAGATAAGACGGGAACGCTTACAGAAGGGAAAATGTTTCTCGAGAAAATTATCCCGGCTGGCGATATTTTCGCAGCCGCTGTAAGCGTGCCACCATGCAATCCCCGCGACGTATTGGGTGCCTTGGCTCAAATAGAATCCAGTCCCGATGCGAATCTCTCTGCTATTGCTTCAGAGTGCCAGCCGCCACAAGGTAAGAATTGGGGTATCAAGGGTGCCATACCCTTTTCCTCTATTCGAAAATGGAGCGCAGTTAATTTTGAAAACTACTGCACTTGGGTACTTGGTGCTCCTGAGGTTATACTGAGCCATTTCTTGTCCGCCTCGCCTCTGATGCTGGAAATCAACCAATACACCAGAAGTGGAAAACGAGTCCTCGCATTGGCGTATACTGAACATGAAATAACCGAACAGGCAGCCATCTCTTTACCTGAACTGATACCAGCCGCGCTTGTCATATTAGGTGAGCATCTTCGCCAAGACGTGGCCGAAACTCTTCAATACTTTAAAAATCAGGGTGTAGCGGTGAAGGTTATTTCCGGCGATCATCCCCATACGGTATTTGCTATCGCCTCTGCCGCAGGTTTTGCCGAAGCTGAATTTTGCATTGATGGGCGAGATCTCCCAGCAGATCCTAATGCACTTGCCGTTTTGCTGGAGGAATATAACGTATTTGGAAGAGTTGTGCCCGAGCAGAAAAGGCTCGTTATTAATGCCTTGCAGAAGCGGGGACATGTCGTTGCCATGATCGGTGATGGAGTAAATGACGTTTTAGCCATCAAACAGGCGGACTTTGGAATAGCCATGGGATCTGGAACCGGAGCTTGTCGAGCCATTGCCCAACTAATTCTTCTTTCAAATAATTTCAAAATCCTGCCGTATGTAATTGCGGAAGGTCGTCGCGTGATTGCCAACATTGAACGAACTGCCAATTTATTTATAGCAAAAACCACTTATGTGTTTGCTTTAGCCCTGGTGGTGGCAGTTGCTCAAGTTCCTTTCCCTTTCCTGCCGCGCCATTTAACCCTGATCGGTTTCCTGACAATCGGCATGCCGGCATTGTTTTTATCGCTATCGCCTAACACCGCTCGCGCACAGCACGGTTTCGTTTCACGCGTTTTACGTTTTTCTATTCCGGCGGGAGGGATATCTGCCGCTATGACCTTCATCGCTTATGCATTTACCAGACAAATTGAACCCATGAATATCGGGTTGGAGCGCACCACCGCAACACTCACCACGATCGGTTGCGGCTTATCTATCTTCATATTATTGGCACGGCCTGTTACTTTATGGTTCAAGCTTCTTATGATTATTTTATTAATAACTTTTGGTATAGTCGTAGCGGTTCCGGGGCCCAGTCATTTTTTCGCACTCGTGTTCCCACCAGTGCATATCTGGGCTATTATCGTAATCCTTCCAGCTATCTGCTTCGCAGCGCTCAGAACGGTCAGGAGAACTCTGTTCATGATAATGACCTTTTTCTTGCATTGATTATGTCCTCTCCACTCATACTTTTTATCCAGAAATCTCCTAACCAGCAGCCTAAGCCTTGGTCGGACTTCCACTGTCTGGGTTATGCGTCCTTCTCTGGACGCGCCTATAGTCCATCTGGTTCTGCTCTTGCTGGATCGGTTCCTTGTTTGTCTCCTTACAACTCTGCCGGACAACCTTCATTAAAAATAACTTTTCACCGGGAATTTCTGTTGATATCTCAATTTGATGCTTATAACCGCAAGCACCTTCGACCCAATTTGTTAGGCCGGAGCCTATCGTTGCATTTTTATTGTGAAGATTCGGTGGTACCTTCTGAACTTCCTCTACAATTCCTTCTTAATTTTTCATAAGTTTGCCACATAAGAAAATCATAGCACGCCAAGGAAGGTGACGAGGCAGATGCAAGACAACT
>DMNE01000325.1 GCA_003453735.1 Nitrospiraceae bacterium
TCTCGTTGCCATAGAAGAACTCGCTGGGGTAGATGTGCTTTGTTCCGACAAGACAGGGACATTGACGCAAAACAAGATGACTGTATCGGACCCTGTCGCTTTTGCCCAACATACAGTTCAGGAATTGATGCTTTATGCAGCCCTTTCGTCAAAAGAAGAAAACCGGGATCCCATCGAAATTCCAATATTCGATTATCTTGGGAAAACTGAAGTGAGAGACTCACTGAAGCGTTATCAGCAGACAAAGTTTACCCCATTCGATCCCGTCGGCAAGAGAACGGAGGCTGTCATAACGTCGGACGACAAGACATTCCTGGTTACGAAGGGGGCGCCGCAGGTGATATTGGAACTCTCCGGGCAGGGAGATCAAAAAGAAATTGTGGATACTGTTGCAAATTTGGCGGAAGAAGGGTTCAGGACCCTAGGTGTCGCAATAAAACTCCAAGATGATAAGAAATTTGAATTTATAGGACTCATCCCACTTTTCGACCCGCCGAGAGAGGATTCAAAATCAACGATAGAAGAAGCACATAATCTCGGGCTGGATATCAAAATGGTGACCGGGGATAATGCCGCCATCGCCCGGCACATTGCGGACATCCTGGGAATCGGCGGCAACATACTGGAAGCGGGTGAACTCAAAGGTGCGAGCAATAAAGAATTCCTTATCTTGGGAGAAGTCATTTCGAAGGCATTGTTGAAAAAACTCTCGCCAGGCCTATCTGAAGACGATATAAGAAAAGTTTCGAAGGAAATAATGAAAGATCTCGAAAAAACATTCGAAAGCGTGGAGATGCCCAGAGACCATGTGAAACGACATGAATCCGAAATCATAGATCTCATAGAAAACGCTTCAGGATTTGCACAGGTGTTTCCGGAAGATAAGTATCTGATAGTGGAGAAACTTCAAAAAGCCAAACATATCGTTGGTATGACAGGCGACGGCGTAAATGACGCGCCGGCTTTGAAGAAAGCTGATGCCGGGATAGCAGTTTCAGGGGCTACGGATGCCGCGAGGGCCGCGGCAGACCTTATTCTCCTTGCTCCGGGGTTATCGGTGATCGTCGATGCAATCAAGGGGGCACGGATTACGTTTGAAAGGATGAAGAGCTACAGCATTTACAGGATAGCCGAGACGATCAGGGTTATCCTATTTATGACAGCATCTATCGTCATATTCAACTTCTATCCTGTNNACAAAAGTCGACGAGGAACCCGTCCGGTGGAATATGAATGAAGTGATGGGCATTGCCACCGTGCTTGGCATATTGGGAGTTGTCTCCAGTTTTGGAATTTTTTATGTGGCAAGGCAATATATGCGTCTTTCACCCAATGTTGTGCAGAGTTTTATATTCCTGAAGTTGGCGGTCGCAGGCCACTTAACCATCTTTTTAACCCGTACGGAGAGAAGGTTCTGGCAGAAACCTTATCCTGCTCCTCTTCTTTTTTGGGCAGCCATTGTCACAAAAGTTTTCGCAACGCTGTTCGCAGTTTACGGCTGGTTTGTCTCACCGATAGGATGGGCTAATGCCATCCTTATATGGGGATACGCTTTGGCCTGGTTTGTGGTAAACGACTTCTTCAAAATCTGGACATACGCGATAGTGCGAAAAGGCAAAAGCGTTCTATAGCTTTGTGCAGCTATCACTGGAGAGCGCCTGGTACAATCCATCAGAGTTAATTTAAACTGGACTACATCCATGAATTTCGCAAGTCCCAGCCCCCTCTCTAAATGGACTCAGCCGACTCGCTGCAATACTTGTAGGCCTCGAAGGCTCGATTCTTGTTGCCTTCAAAGGGCATCTGCTCCCCTCTTGATTTATACGCCTTCCTGCGTTATCCTGAGATTGTCTCTTGACCGTTTAGATTACCTACTGTAGCAAAAGATTTTTGGTAGAATCCTTTATTTACGGGATAACCCTGATGGTTTTTTTTTACTATGTAAGATTCGGGCTATATATTCAGAATCCACTTTTGGATGAGGTACAGTGCGTCAAGAATATAGAGATACAAGAATAGAAAGATCGGTTGGACTGTTAAAGTTCTCGATCTTCTCTGTTACGGTCGGCGTTGTTTCCGGTTTTGGCGCAGTCGTGTTCAGGGCGCTTATCGCATTCTTTCACAATCTTTTTTTCCTAGGCACAATATCCGCAGAGTATGACGCCAATCTCCATACGCCCGACAGCCCATGGGGAGCCCTCGTAATTTTGGCTCCGGTAGTCGGCGCTCTTATTGTCACTGCCCTCGTAGAGACATTCGCTCCTGAGGCGCGCGGGCACGGCGTACCCGAGGTTATGGACGCAGTTTACTACAGAAAGGGAGTGATCAGGCCTGTGGTCGCCCTTATCAAATCCCTGGCGTCCGCGCTTTGCATAGGATGCGGCGGATCAGTCGGGAGGGAAGGTCCGATAGTCCAAATCGGGTCTTCTTTCGGTTCCACGATGGGACAGCTCTTTGCCATGTCCCCGAGACAACGCATCGTTCTCGTGGCTGCCGGGGCAGGGGGCGGCATCGCGGCTACATTCAATACGCCGATCGGAGGAGTGCTCTTCGCAGTTGAACTGATTCTCCACGAGATAAGCGTCAAGACTCTGGTTCCCGTTGTCATAACGACTGCCATCGCCACTTACGTCGGCCAGCTCTTTTTCGGTGTCCATCCTTCTTTCGTGATCCCCGCGCTTGAGAAACCATACTTCCACCTTGCGAATCCTTGGCTTCTTGCCTCATATGGCGGTCTCGGAGTGTTTGTCGGACTCGCCTCGACAGCTTTTATAAGAGTTCTCTATGGCCTTGAAGATTTCTTCGAAGAACGGCTGGGGAAAAACCATTACGTGCGCAACGCTGGCGGGATGCTCATATTCGGCATTGTTATTTACCTTCTTAAGGTTGCCTCGGGCCATTACTACATTGAAGGGGTGGGCTACGCAGTCGTACAAGACGTGCTCACGGGGAAGATACCTGCTTTCTCGTTTCTCGTTGTGCTTTGCCTGCTAAAACTATTCGCGACATCTCTGACCCTGGCTTCGGGGGGTTCGGGGGGCATTTTCTCTCCCTCTCTCTTTATGGGCGCCACTGCCGGAGGCGCCTATGGATCCTTACTGGTCTTCCTGATTCCGGGTCTCGGAATCGATCCCGCAGCCTTTGCAGTGGCGGGAATGGCGGGCATGGTGGGAGGAACGACCGGTGCGGCGCTGACTGCGATCGTTATGATATTCGAGATGACCCTCGATTACAGCGTCATACTTCCGATGACAATCACCGTTGCTCTCAGTTATGGAGTGAGAAAATTGCTTTTCAAGGAAAGCATCTACACATTGAAGCCCGTGCGTAGGGGGTATGTCGTCCCGGATACGCTACAGGCAGACTTGCTTCACGCGAAGAGGGCGAGGGATCTCATGGACACTCATATTGGGACAATCGGGCTATCCGAAACGGGTCACATCGCACGATATGTATCAAATTCTGAGATATCACATCTTATCGTCCAGGAGGATGACAAAATCATCGGAGCACTACCAAGAGAGTCCGTAGAAAATAGGCAGGAGGAGACAGCGTTCAATCTGAAGGAAAAAATTTTGAAGGATTTCGTCGTTGCGAACGAGACGGATACCCTCTTCAATGTCATTGAAAAGCTCCACAGAAATAATAAGGCGTCACTTGCCATAGTAGTATCCGATAAGAAGAAAACAGATTCTCGCAGGGTGGCAGGAGTGATAACCAGAGATCACCTCACAAGGATTCTAGAAGAGTATGAAGAATTATTCTCTGGCCGAGACGACAGCATCTGAAGGGAGTCAGGAACCCTTTTTCCCATGTGACAAATCGTAGCAGGCTCCTCCCCTCCAGGCATCCCTATTTCAACGGGGTGTTGGAACTGGAGTCCTCTCTGTAAGTCGATTACCGCGGATCTCTCCTGACTTCCCTGCGAGAATATGATATGGCAGGTGCGACAGCTGTTTGGGATGACCGCACCATCCCCACTCCTATGTTTCCCGTCGTGGCATCGCATGCACCCCTTGAAAAGAAAATGCCCGATGTTGTCAGGATAATCAGACCATCTGGCCTTCATTTCCGAAAGATATTCGTCTTGAAAGCAGCCAAGACTGCCTGGATCGAATCCGCAATGATTCCCTTCTTCCGTCGGTAGATGGCAGGATACTTCAGACGGTAGAACTCTGAGATCGAACTCTCGATCTCCTTATGGGCGGCCGAACTTGTCTTGTATTCTTGGGCAATCGCTTTGACCGCAACGGTCTCGATTGCGGGTAGAGTGCCATCGATCTTTCCTGTCAATCTGGCCATATTGACAGCATAGTCCGGAGAATGGAAGTTGTGACTCGGACGGTTGTGGCAGTCCATGCAATCCATTGTCCGAGGCTTTATGAAAAGAGGCTTTTTTGAGGAAAGCGGCGTTGAAGCGCCCTGACAAATCATTACTTTTCCGGTCTGCCTGTTTGTAGCTCTGACCCATGGAATGTCCTGCCTCTTGTCGTCCCGTGCGACGTACTCAACCTTTGTCCCTATATATGAGGGCGGCTTTGCGATGGCCTTTATTGTTGAGGTCTATATACGGCCATTTATGATAAACGATTTG
>DMNE01000238.1 GCA_003453735.1 Nitrospiraceae bacterium
GACCTTTGTAGGGGATCGAGGGATTTAGAAGGTCAATTTTGGGAGGCAAAATTGACCGTAAATTCTATTTCATCAATAAAATTAGCTACTTACAAGTTTGGACAAGACCCCCCTTTCCGATGTACGAAATCTTAACGCTCTCGTAGAGGGAAAGGCATGTTTTAGCGCAAGATTGTTGTCAAATCACTGCAACACTACTGCTTGAGTGGTTCGATCGACATTAAATACGTAACTTCGCTTCTGTGGCCTTTTATTAATGCCTTAATTATAATACTTGGATCTTTCTCGCCAAATTTGTCCTTAACAAAATCTCCTCCATTATATTCCCATCCTGATTTTAGACAGTCAGCTCTTCCAAAATGTTTTTCAACATCTGGACGTAACATCCCCAGTGTAGCTTTCCCTAACAGTTCATCTTCGGCATATATGCATACCTCCTTTACAGGGGCACCAAACTCTTTATCAATAGCCCATCCAATTACACGAATATCGCCATCCTTTGAAATTTGAATTGACTCTACATTACCCCGAGGAAAATTATTTGTCCTCAGATTGTTCAATAATGACATTTTTTTCTTTGTTATCACATAGATGTCCTGAGACCCCCACAGTTCCTTTTCCATGAAGTATATGTTTATGATACCTAATTTCCTAGCCAACTTTTTCACCCACTCGCTTGTTACAAAAGTGGATCCATATTCTTCTGTACTTAATGACCTGCTTTCACTACTCCTTAAAAAGGTGAATCCCGAGGGGTCGACCTGACATCCGGCAGGACAGAGTGACTCTCCATGGGTAGAAAGAATAAGGATTCCGTGATCTTCCAAAACATTATAGAGAGTTAAGAGCCATTCCTCAAAACGATTTGCAGGAAGATGGGAGAATAGCGATCCCACATAAATTACCTCAAATTTTCTCGGGAACTCCAGTTTAGAAGGCTCTGTCTGCGAGTAGAAACCATTTACCCCAAAATATTTTTTCTGAAAATCCACGGCACCCTCATAAATATCGCTGACCCACACCTTATCGAGATCGAGTTCTTGGATTAAAAATCTTGTAGACTTCCCATAGCCGCAGGCAAAATCGAGGAAACTTTCTATGTCTCCAAACGACTTTCCACCAAATCGTACAATGTTTTCAATACACTGAAGAGCTTCCATACCTGACTTGAAATAAAGATATGATGCGGTTTCTTTTTGGCCTATGTTATTTTTGGCGAACAAGTACATCTCATCATCTGGATCGATTAAATCGACAAAGGTACTTCGGTTCTTTGCGACCGCATCTATATAGGCTCTAGCAAGTCTCTTTTCTCTAACATTCGCGATTAACAAACTTGAATTGTCTGATGCGGGTGAATCTTCAGAACATTGTGTCGCGCCAAATATTTTATCCTTTGTTTTTTTGAAGAATGCTCTAATTGAAGCAATATTTCCTGTGGACATACTTACCCCCGATAACCGCTAAACGCTATATTATCGCGTAAGAATCTTTTATCGAAGTATAGCTATTCGTTAATCTTTCTTGCAATATATCTCTGTTAACCTTACTGCAGATTCTCTCCAAACATAGGTTTGTCGGTGAAGCCCTCAAAATCCGATGCACATTACAGGCCCCAATACGTCCCTTGGACCCAGCTCCATGCACAGTTCGATCGGCAATCGTTACATCCCGATGAAAGGCTGAGGTGTTTATCAGTGGCGTTCGGAGCTGACGCTAATTTCCCCGAATAGTCCGCGCGAAGGGCTCCTCCCGGGCACCTTACGTGAAACTTACGGTTATTATTGACAATTTTCTTGAAATGATTCAAAATGTGGTGTGAGCTTATCACTAGATAGCATCCTGAGAAGGAGTGACAATGTTGTTTTCAGAAAGATATCTAACGAGCATGTCCTTGTACCAATAGTAGCCTCGGCCGCAGACGTTGAGTCATCTTCAATTCTAAACGAAATCGGTTCGGCTATATGGGATAAGATGGATGGCAAGAAGAGTCTTAAAGATATTGTTACAGAGATCCAAAGAGAATATAATGTCGAAGGCCACCAACTTGAAAAAGATGTAATTTCATTTGTCAGTGAAATGATGGCAGCAAAGTTGATCGAGGCATAATGGAAGACATCTCATACAGAGATTTCAGCGCCAAAATCTATCCAAACTTTTCAAACAAGCGTATTCCAATATATGGGATGATTGAAGTTACAAGGCGCTGTCCATTGAAATGTGCACACTGTTACAACAACTTACCTCTGCAAGATCAGGAAGCCTGTGCTAGCGAATTCTCCTTTGACGAACACTGTCGCATCCTTGATGAGATATCAGCGGCAGGCTGTCTTTGGCTTACCTTCACCGGTGGAGAAATCTTTGCCAGAAAAGATTTTTTGGATATTTACACCTATGCGAAAAAGAAAGGCCTCCTCATCACTATATTCACTAATGGTACACTCATTACGCCGGAGATCGCCGACTATTTGGCTCAGTGGCGGCCCTCCTGCATCGAAATGACTATTTATGGCCTCAGTAGGGAGACTCATGACAGTGTTACCTGCACTCCAGGTTCTTATGATCTCAGTTTGGAAGGGATTCATCTTCTCACCGAGCGGAAACTTCCTCTAAAGCTAAAGACCATGGCTCTTTCTCTCAACGAACATGAAATATGTCAATTAAAAAGTTTTGTGGAAGACGATCTGGGGTTAGAATTCAGATTTGACCCTATGATTACTCCGCGGCTTGACTATTCCCATAAGCCGTTGGCCTTGAGGCTTTCGCCCCGAAAGGCAATGGAATTGGATATGCAGGACCCCAAGAGAATTTCAGAGTGGAGAAGGTTTGCAGACAGATTTGATAATTGCATCCAGTTCCCAAAGTCTGATAAAGAAGTCTATTATTGCAATGCCGGGATTACCGGCTTTGGTATTGATGCATATGGCTTCATGAACATCTGTTTGTTCTCTCCAAGCGGGAAATATGACCTGCGCAAGGGAAGCTTTCTTCATGGCTGGGACGACTTTCTCTTTAAGGTCCGTAGTAAAAAGATCTCAAAACAGACGAAATGCGTGGAGTGTACCATCAGGGATATGTGCGGAATGTGTCCGCCGAATAGTGAGTTGGAAAAAGGAGACCAGGAAGAGCCGGTTGATTTTTTTTGCGAACTGGCACATCTCAGGGCACAGACTCTTGGTATTTTTGTGGGGCCTCATGGAAAATGCGAGTATTGCGTTACGAGAAATTTGCAATAATGAGTATGTGGCAAGATAAATGAGGGTGGGATGAATGAAGGACACTTCAGAAAGAGATGCTGAAAAGAAGAAACCTTATGTCAAACCGGTGGTGGCACGGGTTAACCTGACATCAGAAGAGGTTGTGTTGGGTCACTGTAAGGCGGCCAGCAGCACTGCCGGCAGCAAATCACCGGGTTTCCCTTGCATAGTCTGTGGCGTTGCTACCGGCTCTTGAGATCTAAGCCTCTTGCCGGCCTTAGGCATGATATCCAAACCGCGAAGGCAATTAGGTAATGGAACTCTGGAGTACTGATCCTGACCAGCGCTTCCTTTTAAAGATCGCTGACCTCACAACAGAGGTGGCGTGCGATGAAAGCACATTCAAACTGGGCGTGGAAGGTTCGAAAAAAAGATTCATTGTTCATGAAGGGGCGCCTGATGTGAAAATCAGAGCGAAGTTGGGTAAACTGCCNNTTGGCAGCTGTATCAATGCGATGGGTTATACCTCTTCAGATTCGAGTCTCTTGCTTTTGGTTCGCGGCCGTATAAAATAGCAATCTTTAATGAGGACTTCTCCAATGGAGAAATCTACCTTGACCGTAATTTTTTTCCACCCGGTCAACCTGTTGACCCGCTATGGACCCCCTTGGACGAGCTGATATATACCACTCTGCTGGCAAAAGGGAAAGGGGTTGAAATCCATGCTTGCGGCCTCATCGATGCAGAGGGGCGGGGCCATTTATTTGTCGGTAAGTCCGGTGCCGGCAAGACCACGATGGCCAAATTGTGGCAGGACATACCAGGAGTCACTATTCTCAGCGATGACCGTGTGATTCTGCGCAAAATGGGTAACAAAATATGGATGTATGGGACCCCCTGGCATGGCGAGGGGGGAATGGCTTCCGCGACCCGCAATCCGCTGGCACGGATCTATTTTCTGCAAAAGGGACGCAATAACGAGCTGCTTCCTCAGAAAGAGGCGGCTACACACCTTATCGCCTGTGGCTTTCCTCCGTTCTATAACCGTGACGGCATGGACTTCACACTGGGCTTCATCGGGGAAGTCATACGAGAGATTCCGTGTTATGAACTCAGAGTCGTTCCGGATGAAAGGGTAGTCGAATTCCTCAGCGGTCAGATTCCAGTCGTCAACTGATTGGGGAAAGGCTCGAGGTTTCCCCCTCAGGCTCCTTGAAAAGCACCCTATCTCTATTGGCATAAAATGTGCTAATAATCTGCTCGTATTGACGAATAAAGAGTCTTACAGAGATATAGAGAAGGGAAACGCATGAAAATAGTGACATTTTTTGAAGGTGTCCAAGCCAAATTATGTCACTTCGGCGCAGTGTTGATTTTGCTGCTTGCCGTAATGTTCTTGTCCCCGTCAGGCACGGCGATAGGAGCGGTGTGTAACAGCACTGGCACCGGCAACTGGAGCACCGCCGGCACATGGTCATGCAGTAATGTTCCAGCTGCTGGCGATACTGTGACTATCCTCACCGGGAACAATGTCACTGTGGACGTCGCTACAGCGACTGTAAACAGCCTCACTGTAAATTCAGGTGGCATACTTACTGTAACCACATTTAATGTGTCGGCAACTACAATTTCTGTGAGCGGTACAATGAATGGAACAGGCGCAGGGACAATAACTGGCACGCTCACGTTCAATAGTGGCGGCACTTACATCCACGCCAAAAACGGCGGGGCGATTCCAACAGCAACTTGGAACGCAGGCTCTGTAGCTGAAGTGACTGGTGTAACAACCATTGTGCCTACCGGACTGAACCAAGCTTTCGCAAACTTCACATGGGATAGTGCTCAGACCGCGAGTCTTAATTTGAATGGAACTCTCACGACAGTCAATGGGAATTTTACGGTATCGGAGACTACTGCCTCCACCACTCTTTGCACTGGCTACTATAGTCTTTGGCTGGCAAATGCTGCCACAGGAACCACTACCATCACGATTGGGGGCGACTTCATCGGGTCAGGCAACACGAGCATCAATCTAAATCGTGGCGCTGGGACTGTCGTTATCAATGTCGGGGGCAACTTCAATTACACTGGCGCTTACCTTATGTCCCAAAATGGGAGCGGTGCCCCAACCAATACGACCTTCAATTTTACAGGGGCTGGTAAGACCTTTTTGGAGGCTGTAACAGGCGCTTGGCTTAATTTCACATGCTCTATTGTGGTAACGAGTAATGTCTCCTTTGTAGTCGGCAACGGCGCTTCTCTAACGATGGATAGCATATGGCCCCTGCCTGGCACAAATTCGCTAACTGTGGCAAGCGGCGGCACACTCTATACAAGCACATATAGTGTAGGAGCGTCTACGGACACGGGTAGCTTCACACTGGCTTCTGGTGGCACACTCGGCATTGGCTCGCCTGCCGGTATTACGTCATCTGGGGCAACAGGCAATGTCCAAGTCACAGGAGCGCGCACTTTCAATACAGGCGCAAACTATATCTATGACGGCACCGCCGCTCAGGTGACAGGCAATGGCCTTCCTGCAACTGTCAACACTTTGACCATCAACAACGCAGCTGGCGTTACCCTTACTGCCTCAACAACGGTCACAAACGCACTTACTGTCACGTCCGGGACCTTCAATCAGGGAAGCACAAATAACCTGACAGCCGGCTCTATCTCAGTCAGTTCAGGCGCCACATTCAGCAATGTCGGCACGGGCAGCATCACACTTAACGGGGGTCTTGTTAATAACGGCACTGTTATAATTGATGGCAACGGCATTGTATGCCCCGGCGGCACACCTACCTCGCCTATATCAATTACCTCCGCAGCATCGCAGGCCTGGTCCGGAAGCGGTGCTTTCCAATTGGACAATGTTACCCTTACTAATCAAACTACCACTCTCGGCATTGCTGTCTTCGGCGGCACTTGTGGGGGAGGCGGGTGCAGCAACTTCGATTTTCAGACTTGTGCAAGCGCCCCGACAGCAGTAAAACTCAAAAACTTCACGGCCACATTCTACAACGGTAAAGTCCTACTCCAGTGGCAGACAGGATATGAAGTAGACAATCTCGGCTTTCATCTCTACCGCGAGAATAACGGTAAGCTCTATCGTTTGACCCCGGAGGTTGTGGCAGGTTCTGCTCTCATTGCAGGTCCCCGCATCGCCCTCACTGCGGGGCGACCATACACGTGGTGGGACGACTCGCTTCCGGGCGGTCAGTCAAACGAAGCGAAGTACTGGCTCCAGGATGTAGACCTCAGCGGAAAGCGCACCTTGTACGGACCGGTCGCGCCGGTCAGTGCTACGGGGCTGATACCGCAGGTGGACCAGTCGGCACTGTTGAGCAGGCTGGCAATCGTGCAGCCTGAAAGGACTGTTGCTTCGTCAATAAGTCAGCCCAGTATGCCTTTGAAACCCTCTCAATTGGCACCCTTACAACCGGTAGATGTGGGAGATTTATCGAACCCGCAAACCGTGCAGCGGGCTTTGGCAGGCACGCCCGCGGTGAAATTTCTTATTCAGGAAGAAGGTTGGTATCGTGTATCCCAACCAGAGTTGGTTGCCTATGGACTAGATAATGTCAACCTCCGTAATCTCCAACTATTCGTGAGTGGTCAGGAAGTGCCGTTGGTGGTCAATGAGGAATCTAAAGGACAGTTTGGGCCGAACGACTCCATAGAGTTTTATGGGATTGGTCTGGATACTCCTTCGACGGACACGCAGACCTACTGGTTAGTTGTCGGTTCAGGACCTGGCGAACGCGTCTCACAGGTTAGCGGAGGTTTAGGGACCCAGGAGTTGCCAAGCTTTCCTTTCAAAGTAGAGGCAAGACCACGAGTCGTTTATGCTCCTGCTCTTCCGAAAAACAAGGAAGGCGATAGATTCTACGGGCCTCTGGTTTCGACCGATCCGCTCAATCCCACTATAGTCCAACTGAACGTTAATCATCCTGATGCAGCACCACAGGGAAAAGCGGTGCTGGAAGTTTATTTGCAGGGGGTAACGGCCGGACAGCATACCGTAACGGTCGTACTAAATGGTGATGCAGTGGGTCAAGTGGTTTTCGAAGGACAGAATGCGGATGCTGTCAGCTTGGAAGTCACTCAAAGTGGATTACTGCAGCAAGGGGAGAACCAGGTGGAATTGGTAGCTCAAGGTGGCGAAACGGATTTTAGCGTGATCGACGTCATTTCCCTGACCTATTGGCACACTTACATGGCGGATAATGATGCTTTGCGTTTCAGCGCCAATGGCGGAGGTCGACTTTCAATTGGGGGCTTCAGCACGTCTCGGATACGAGTCTTTGATATTACCAATCCGGCTACAGTCAGCGAAGTGACAGGTGTTGTCAACCTACAAGGTCCACCCTATGACATTACAATCGGCATCCCGGGGGCAGGGTCTCGAACCTTACTGGCTCTCACTGATGGGCAGGTCGCGCACCCGGCGGCTATTACGGCCAATAATCCTTCAACGTGGCATTCATCAATGAATAAGGCAGATATGGTCATCATTTCCCATAACGATTTCATTGGAACCCTTGGGCCCTTGAAAAAGCTGCGGGAAAGCCTGGGGCTGTCGGTTGCCCTCATTGACGTTGAAGATCTCTATGACGAATTCAATTTTGGGAACAAAGCTCCCCAAGCGCTACTGGACTTCCTCCTGAGGGCTTCATCGTATTGGCAAAAACCTCCACGCTTTGTGCTGCTGGTGGGAGATGCCAGCGTTGATCCGCGCAATTACCTGGGCTACGGGGATTTTGACTTTGTGCCAACGAAGCTCATAGAAACGGCAAATAACGAGACGGCTTCTGATGATTGGTTTGTGGACTTTAATAGGGATGGATTACCCACAATGGCAATCGGGCGGATAACCGTGCGCACAGCCGGTGAGGCGACAACAGTTATTACGAAGATCATTGGATACGAGCAGCAGCCCGGGGGAACTGAATGGGCAGGGAAAGCACTGTTCGTTGCCGATATCCCCGACACCTTCAATTTTGAGGCTAGCAGTGAACAGGTGGAAGCAGTGCTGCCAAGCTATATCAAAGTTGAAACAATCTTCCGGAGCAAGTTTGCGAGTGACGCTCTGGCAAATCAGCAACTTCTGAACAGCATTGACAATGGGGCTTTACTCGTAAACTACATGGGCCATGGTTCTGAGAATAGCTGGAACGGTGATCTTTTCACCACCGATGACGTCGGCGCACTGTCGAACGGGCTCATGTTACCCTTCTTCCTGAACATGACCTGTTGGAATGGCTGGTTCCCTAACCCGTATGATGAGACTTTAGCCGAATCGCTTCTGAAAGCCGGACAAGGGGGGGCCGTGGCTGTCTGGGCATCCTCAGGTTTGACGGACCCGGAAGGACAACTCCCCATGAATAAGCAGCTGATTACACTCCTCTTCAACGGAAAGCCTTTGACTATCGGTGAGGCAACGGCAAAGGCCAAGGCTGCTACCAGTGACATGGACGTCCGTCGCACCTGGATTCTCTTCGGAGATCCGGCGACACGGCTGAAGTGATCGGGGGAATTCCAGGTAAATAATGTGGGAAAAGTTCTGAGCGCGAGGCCAAAGTGCAAAGAAAAACAATCTTTACCTCATCCCTCGTTGCTCAGTCCTTGTAAAATATTCAGTGACTAAGTTCAAAAGGATATCAGAAGTTCTTTTAATCACCGGCCATGATGTCCGCATCGGTGCAAGGGGTTTATCGATGTTTCCTTTTATATGGACAGGGGATAAGATAATAGTACGGTCTGAGGCAAACCTAAATATCGGAGACATCGTCGTATTCAAAAGAGGTGAAGAAATGTTCTGTCACAGGCTTATGAAAAGCGTAGAGATAAAGGGTATCAGTTATTATCAGACCTGTGGGGATTCATTGCTTACTCCGGATGAACCAATGACTATTAATGAAATATTGGGAAAAGTCATAAGGATTGAGAGGGAAAATGTACCTCTCCCAAGGAGAATCCTGCTTTTTATTTTTCCTGTTCTGAGATTTGGACAATTAAATGCATATGTAATCTCTGCACTATTAAGGCTTAAAAATATCTTCCCGCGTGCCGCTCAAGACAATAAAATGCAGTAATCCTCGCAAATCGAGAGTGAACTTTGCCTTGCGGTTGCGCCTCAATATGTCTGGAGTCAACGGATATGATAATCATATTCAGCTCCTTCAAATACCATCTTCCCCGCTTTATGGGCATCCATCCTGAAGTCAAGCCAGTCAAAGGTAATATGAAAAAGGTTTTGAGGATTCTTGAAAAAGACAAAAGCTTTTCCCCAGGATATGGGAAGGGTTCGTAACTGGTGATATTTTTATAACAAAATATGATAGCATTTAGACATGGAGCTAAGCATAGGGGCAAAGCACCAGGGGATAGCACCAAGTCGGCGTGTGCCCGGCTCTATGGCAGGCGCTCTACGAAAAACAGGGCGAAGCGCACAATCAGTGCAGCTACAGGTGAATGACATGGTAGAGCAGCGCCGTACCTATCAAAGTCGGATATCCGTCTCTCCAGAGGAAGACATGGCTCTTTCGGGATACGGCAGTCTTTTTGGCAAAGCCGAGAGGACCTTGTTTGCAAAACTCCTGGGCGGCGAAAAGCTTGCTGCCCTGAAGCGAGAGTTTTTACCGAAGTTCGGCATAACTGCCAGGCAGTTGAACGGCATGGCGGCTGAGCTGACAGGTAAGATCGCCTCGATCAGGGAGCGCCAGGCCGGACTCATTAAAAAAGCGGAGCAACGTATAGCGAGGGCAAAGAAAGTCCTTCGGAAGATAGCCAATCCCGCGAAGGGTCACAGAAACAACGCCGGATAAACAGACGCAAAGAGCAGCTCATAAAGCTGAAAGAAGACCATAAGGCCGGCAAGGTACACCTGTGCTTTGGGTCGAAGAAGCTTTTTCGGGCTCAGTTTCATCTTAAGGAGAATGGCTATGTTTCGCACGATGAATGGAAAAGGGA
>DMNE01000203.1 GCA_003453735.1 Nitrospiraceae bacterium
AATCAACTGGCGTGGTGCACCAACTGGTACCTTCGTGACGAGACATTACAGAAGGCAATCAATGCTCTCGTCAACTATCAGTATCATCAGCCGTTAAGCAAGTGCTGGGGAGGGGGGATATTGTCATCATCAGACGGACAGCGCTTTCCTGTCCCAGTCAGGTCCAGAACCGCTGCGGCACTGCCACGTTACTTCGGCTATGGACGGGGAGTTACCTTTTACAGCTGGACGTCAGATCAGTTTTCGCAATATGGTTCAAAAGTGATTCCCTCTACAGTGCGCGATGCCACGTATGTTTTGGATGCAATACTGGACAACGAAACGGAACTCGATATTGTTGAACATGTGACTGATACGTTGGGTTACACGGAGCTGATATTCGCTCTCTTTGATATGCTGGGCATGCAATTTTCTCCCCGGATTCGGGATATAGGAGATCAAACTCTCTACCGCATCAAGGGTACAAAAATTCCCCTGAAAAATATAGGGTCGCTCTTCAAAGGAACGATCAACTTCGATCTTATCAAAAGGAAGTGGGATGACATGCTCCGAGTAGTGGCTTCACTGAAGCTCGGATGGGTAACAGCCTCTCTCTTTATTGGGAAACTCAAGTCCTATCCTCAGCAAAACGACCTCATAAAAGCCTTCAATGAATATGGGCGTCTAATCAAGACGATTTTCATTCTCAGGTACGTTTCTTCTGAGGAATACCGGAGGAAGATCGGAGTACAATTGAACAAAGGGGAAGCCTTGCACGATCTCAGGCAGTTTCTGATCTTTGCAAACGAGGGTAAGATCTGGAAATCACAGCCCGATGATCAGGCAGATCAGACAAGTTGTTTGACGCTTCTTACCAACGCTGTCATCATATGGAACACGCGCTATATTCAGGCGATCACGGAGCAGCTCGATTTGTACGAGCCATCTTTTAATGATGAGGACCTGAAACATGTTTCTCCTTGTCGGTTCAATCACATCAACAAGTACGGCAAGTACACATTTAACGTGGAAGAGGGGTTGAACAGAAGGGGTCTGAGGCCGTTTAATGAGGGCGCATAATATTTACAAAAATCAAAAAAAAGAAACGAGACGATTTATGCTTATATTACGAATAGTTCTGCCGCTTTTTCAACGACGGTCGTTAGCTTTGGCATAACCCTTATAAATCTGCTAACTCGCCGTAATCAACGGAGAAAAAAGCTCATGATCAGAGAAAATTCCTTAGCGTTGTTTTTTTTACGTTTACTAATCCCAANNCCCAAAACAATTCTTCTTTTGCGTTAAAATTAATGGGTTCAACGACCAAAAATTCTAAAGGAAGAGAAAATACAAATACAATATTAATATTAAGCAAACCGTACCTCAAATGCGCGGATAAATAGAGAAGATCGGATATGACTTAGCTCTTTAGGCATCTTTTTTGCGACCAGTAGAATAACGTTTCTTCGAAACGAGTATTAATGCGTCTTACTGCTATCTTGAGATAATAGAATTGAAAAGCTGCTGCGCTCCGTACAGATCGGGTCTTATAGTGAGAGCCAGTTCAAGTTCTGTCCGTGCCATATCCACGTCGCCTCTCTTCAGGTAAACAACAGCAAGGTTATAGTGAGCATCTGCGTAATCAGGAGCCAAGCGTAACGTGATTTTGAATTCTTCCATTGCCATGTCCAATAGTCCCTTAGATGAATATGCAACGCCGAGATTATTATGAGCCTTTTCAAAGTCAGGCTTCAGGCGTAATGCAATTTGGTATTGCTGTATTGCCGCATCCAATTGACCTTCAACGGAATACACACTGCCAAGATTATCATGAGCGTCTGCACTATCGGGAGACTTTTTGACTGTATCTGACCAAAGGTTANNAGGTCATCCTTCCATACGTTATTCCTGTGTATAGTTCCAATGGTATAGAGCCCAACTATTATTAAAAAGACTATCGATGTGCTCTTAGCTCCATTCGACAGTTTCTCCTTGATTAATGAAAATAAAATCGTCAGAAGCAGCACGTAACCAACAGAGGGTAGGTAAAGGTATCTATCGGCGAAAGTATTCTCACCCAATGCAGGGATATAAAGGACAGGCAGAAGCGACACTGTCAAAACCAAAAGACCCAAGAAGGCAACCTTATTTTTCTTGAAAGCGACAGGAAAAAGAATCACAAAGACTACTGTGGCCATTATTGAAAGGACTCCTTTCAATCCAAAAAGCGAGGTGATAGGGTGAAAGACATAAAAGGCGTTGAGGTTAAGAGGGAGAAGAAGCTTTCCGAGATACTGAATGAAGAGGGGGAAAACATTGATAACATATTGGTAGGCACTAAGCGTGGCATGCCTCTTCTGAGGAGCAAACTCTCCGAGGGCATGAATCCTTAATGCTAGATAACCCACCCCGATTACAATGTAAGGGATGTATCTTTTTATATAATTCGTAAAACGGGTGCACTCTTCCCGCAGCACGCAATCATATGCTAGAAGAAGCACGGGTAAGGTAAGAGCAGGCTCCTTGAACAACGCCGCGACAGTAAAACACGCTACGGAAAATAGATAGCTATTTGACAGAATAGCCTTTGACCTGACATAAAGATAAAAAGAAAGGAGATAAAAAAATGTGAATGCTACATCTGGCAATCCGGCAATCCATGCAACTGCCTCCGTATGAACGGGATGTGTGGCAAAGAGCAAGGCAGCTATAAAGGGGGGGGGGAAGTACGCGGGGGACACCGAGCCTTCATACTCAGTCAGGACCCTCCGTATGACCAGGAATACAAGAACTGATACGCCACAANNATTAACCAGATGGAATCCCCAGGGATTCGGGCCGAATAAATGATAATTGAGCATAAAGACAACGTGCATTAGGGGCCTATAGTAATTAGAGGTAACTATCTCTGATCGGAAACTCCAGACACTTTTAGAAAATATCGTTGCTATGTTCCCTGTATCTCTGATCCACGGATTGTCCACTATCTGTTCGTTATCGTCATATACAAAAGCGCCGGAAAGAGTGTTGAAATATGCAAAGAAGGAAACAGCCAGTAAGATTAAAATTTGGATAACCGAAAATAGTGAAGGCATCATGTGCAGGCTGCCTTTTGATGGTGACGCACACGATGGTTTTAATTCTTTCTCAACTCTTCCACGATTGCCGATGGCTTCACAAAATGGAATATTATTCTTTCTTCTTGACGCTGTGCCCATAAAAATTATTATAGGGGTATCCCCTTTACAGGGGATAGTGTAAGATGAATTCTGC
>DMNE01000104.1 GCA_003453735.1 Nitrospiraceae bacterium
AAGAAAGGGGGTTAGCTCTGGGCGCCAGTGCCTATGTTACAAAGCCGTTTAAGCCTGAAGAACTGCAGACCGCGATAACCCATATCCTGCGCAAATGAAATCGCCCAAGAATGATTTTATTGCCGAGTGCGAAGAACTCTTAAGTGAGGCGGAAAGGCTCATTGGGGAAATTCAGGACAGCTATCCCACGGGGGTAAATCCCGATAGCGTAAACGCCCTCTTTCGCACTCTCCATACTGTGAAGGGGATATCGGGCCTATTCGGTTTTAAGGACATTGCTGAGTTCAGTCATGCCTTTGAATCCCTGCTCGATGATATCCGNNTCGATACCCTGAAGCGGGCCGTTGAGGCCGTCACCACTGATCGGCCTTATGATGTCGCCTCTTGCTCCAAAGAAATCGAAGCATTCAGGGATGCAGAGAAGAGCAGGCAGGAATCACAGAAAACCGAAGACCCTCTTGCCCGGATCGATACGTCTATCATAAAGGTCCTCTCGGAGTATGAAGAGCATCGGTTGAGGACGAATGTGAAAGAAGGGAAGGGTATTTATCTTGCCCGGACTGAATTGGCCCTCGCAGACTTCGACAAGGCCCTCAGCGATTTGACAAAACTGATAAAGTCTCATGGCGAATTGATTGCGACACTCCCAACGTCCGCTAACCTGCCTCCTGATTCCATAGGATTCAACTTATTGTTCGGGAGTCACAAGCCGCCGGATGAACTCAAACAGATCTTGAATCTTCAGCCCGATGTCCTCATAGCCGAACAGGCAAAACCGGTTGTTGCACCAGCCGCTCCGAAGACTCAGGAGACATCGCTGAAAAGTGCAACCACATCGGTAAGGGTCGATATCGAAAAGCTCGATGTCATTCTCAACACCATAAGCGAACTCTCCCTCGCTAAGGCAGCCACGAATAGAATAGCTGCTGAGATGACCGATGCCTATGGCCATACTGGCCTTGTCATCGATATCCTGAAGATCTCTCAGACCCTGGGAAGGAAGATAACGGAACTTCAGGGGCAGGTCCTGGAGATTCGGATGGTGCCGATAGGACAGATATTCTCAAGGCTGAGCCAGGTGATACGTCGGTATTCTCGCGAAACAGGAAAACAGATAGAACTCGTTCTTTATGGGGAGGAAACGGAGATCGATAAGTATCTCGCTGAAGAGATCATAGACCCCCTCATGCATATTGTGCGCAATGCCATTGACCACGGTATCGAGACGGCAGAGGCCAGGAAAAAGAAAGGGAAAAAGGAGAGCGGAACTATCATCCTCAGGGCTTTTCAGCGAGGACATCACGTAATCATCGAGGTGAAAGATGATGGGGCAGGGATAGATCGTGATGCGGTAGAGAAGAAGGCCCGGGAGAAGGGTCTCATCACAGAGGGGATCACACTGACGGAACGGGAGATCCTGGATTTCATCTTCATGCCCGGCTTTAGCACAAAATCGACCGTTAGCGAGGTTTCCGGCAGGGGAGTCGGAATGGACGTGGTCAAGGCAAAACTCTCTAAGTTTGGCGGCTTTGTGGAGCTGAGCACCGCAAAAGGAAAAGGAACGACATTTATTCTCACGATGCCGATTACCCTTGCGATCATTAAAGCGCTTATTGTGAGGGTGGGGTCCGAGAGGTTTGCCGTTCCCCTGACTTCTCTGTCAGAGACCATTGTCATAGGACACAAAGACATTCAGACCATAGAGGGGAAAGAGGTCTATAATCTGAGGGGCGAGATGCTCCCCATTGTGAGTATTGCGAAACTGTTCGCGCTTGGGAGCGATAACCCCGAGAGGTTTTTTGTTGTTGTGATCCACTATGGAGAGAGAGGCCTCGGTCTTCTCGTCGATGAGCTCATAGGACAGCATGAGATTGTCGTCAAGTCCCTCGGCGATTATTTTGAAGGACTGCGAGGATTTGCGGGCGCCGCTGAAATAGACAGGCACGAGGTCGTCCTGGTGCTCGATGTCGATTCAGCGATCGAAGAGTCCTTACGGCAGCAGATTGGGATAGCCCATGTATGAGAAATTTTACGGATTCAAGCAGAAACCCTTCAGGAACACGCCGGACCCCCGATTCCTCTTTATGTCCAGAACCCATGAGGAGGCCCTTGCACGGTTGCACTATGCCGTTGAGGAGAAGGAGATAGCTGTGTTGATCGGTGATGTGGGATCGGGAAAGACGACACTCACGAGGGCATTGATGGATTCCCTTAATGAGGGATTCCGGATGGTCCTCATTGTAAATCCGCGGCTGACATCCTTGGAATTTTTGAAGACTCTTTGCTCACGGATGCACTGCGATACCAAGTCGCCGTACAAGAACGACCTCATCGATGCATTATACGAACGGTTTTACGACGACCATAAAGCAGGCATAACACCGGTGGTGATCATCGATGAAGCCCATCTCATACCGTACCGTGAGACCTTTGAAGAGATCAGGCTCTTAACCAATTTTCAGATGGACGACACGAACATTCTGAGTCTCATCCTTGTGGGCCAGCCAGAACTGAAAAAGAAATTGGAATCGGAGTCCCTCGGTGCCTTCAGACAACGGATAGGACTTTTCTACCATATCGGCCCAATCGGACAGGACGAGATAAAGGACTATATCGAATATAGAATCAAGGCTGGAGGCAGGGATAAGCCGCTCTTTAGCGATGCCGCCATCAAGGCACTGTATTCTTACGCGAGGGGAATCCCGCGGGTCATAAACAGCATCGCATCCATGGCTCTCTTGGAAGGGTTCGCAAAAGATGTCGAGATGATCGATGAGAGTATTGTTTCCTCTGCCTCAAAGGAGATAGGTCTAAATGGATATCGCAAAGATTAGGAAAAAGGGCGGGGATATCGCGGCAGCCGGACAGCAACCGGGTGCGCCGGTCAGTGCACCTGCAACAGAGCCGGAGCAAAAAGCGCAGGAGACTCTCGAACCACCGGAAGGCGGGAAAGAAACAGCACAGGAGAGGATTGTCACCAAAGCTGAAGATGATGCCAAAGACACCACCATGGAACTCCTTACCTTTGCCCTCGCACAAGAGGAGTATGCGTTCAGGATTGATGACGTGGAGGAGATTATAAAGCCACAGAGAATAACGAGGATACCAAGGCACGAGCCTTTTTTGGTTGGCATCACTTCACTGAGGGGAAAGATAATCCCGGTCATTGACCTAAAGAAGCGGTTATCTCTGGACGGAGAGACCGTGACAGATAAAAAACGGAGGATCCTTATACTCAAAGGCCCCCGGGGAACGATTGGCGCATTTATTGACAGGGTCGTTGGTGTGATAAGACCACGGTCATCAAAGATCGGAGATCCGCCCCCTCACCTTCTCGAAACCGAGATGAGGTTTATTGAAGGTGTTGTATTAGTCGATGGCAGGTTCCTATCGATTATCAATACAGAGGAGGCCTTGGATATAACTCAGAGTAGCGAGTCAAAAGGTCGAGCATCGTGACAGTACAGTCCTAACTAACAACGGTTCTGATACATGAAGGCAATTATGAAAAAAAGTTTGGAGACAAAGGCGATTCTGCTGGTCGGCGGGATGCTTTTCTCGGTTGCGCTGTTATCGGGACTGATAGCGGTATCCATACAGCGCAGGACTCTTTTCAGTGTCACGGAGACAAGCGCCGAAGTTACTGCCGGCGTGGTCTTTGAAGATATCAGAAATACTATGCTCGAAGGCAAGGCAGACCTCACGAAGCAGAGCCTTGCTCAACTCAAGAATATAGCCGGTGTGGAAGAGATAAATGTGATCAACGCCGAGGGTCGGACGGCGTTTCAACCGGAATCGCCAGCCCTTGAATCCGCAGCGATGGACGAACTCAGAGCCGGCAGTGAACGTCGTTTCAAGAGGGATCAAAGCAGGCTCCTTTACTATCTGCCACTGAAGAATACCCCTGAATGTCAGAAATGTCACGGCGGGGAAAAGCCCCTGCTGGGCGCCGTAAAGATCGTAGTATCTGTTGGGAAAGAATTCAAGACGGCGAGGGACCGAATCATTATGATGGTCCTTTCAATAATTTTAGTATCCCTGTGCTTCAGCCTCCTGCTCTGGTTCGTGCTGAAGAAAATGGTGATATCACCGGTCAAGGCCCTGGAGTCCGCAGCAGAAAAGATAGCAGAGGGCGACATCTCCTTTGATGTCAATATTAGGAGTGAGGATGAACTAGGAAGGTTGAGCAGGATGCTGAAGAGTTCCTCCAGGTCTCTTGGAAGCATCTTCGCGAGAATACGGGGCCTCTCGGGGAGGATATCAACGGTGGCAGAAAACGTCGAACGGGAGGCGGAGCATGTCTTAAGGGGCGCCGAGGTGGAGACAGAAGCAGTTGTCAATATATCGCACTCCGTCGAGGAATTAAATGCGACCGCAACCGAGATTGCAGAGAGCGTCGAGGGTCTCGCGGCTTCGGCCGAGGAGACATCCGCCTCCATGGAAGAGATGGCGTCGAGCATCGGCACGGTCAACGCGAATGTCAACGAACTGTCCTCGGCAGTGGATGCAACGTCATCGTCTATCGAGGAACTCTCTGCAACAATCCGGGAAGTTGCCGGCAATGCGGAAACACTGGCGAACGCATCCGATGAGACCCTCTCGGCCCTCTCAGAAATAACGAC
>DMNE01000353.1 GCA_003453735.1 Nitrospiraceae bacterium
GAGGCGTTGTGCAAAAAACCCCAAGTTGCAAAGGAAAGCTACACTGGTTCAGGCAACCCAACATACAATATGCCTATTTTCGGTCCTCCTGACTAAATGGTAGCATATCCGTTGCGTCCTGGGAAGGACAACTTCCTTTCTGTGGAGTCTCGAATATGGTGCGGGGTTCGCTCGGCACCATGTTAGGAGAAGCAGCGTTCCCCCTCGCGGTAGACCACTGATCACTTTTGAGGTCCTTCCTTACTGAACTCTCCCCAGCAAACAGGCGCTGTTCAGGAAACATATCATTCTTGGCTACCTTATGTTTCATCTAGGCGGACAGGAGTTATTTTGACCAGTCTATTACTAGCGGCAAACTTATATTGCCCTTTGTTACTTCCGGCAAAAATATATTACCAGAGACGATTATTGAGAGCTAAAAAGGACGCTTTGTTCAATGATTTTCGGCAAAGTTTATGTGCCACATGCGGCAAAATGAGGCGCCCAGTCATAGGGACGCGCGCCCCGGCCGCCCCCCTTTGCACTCGACAGGGATAGAGTGCTATAATAACAAAGATTGACATTCTGTGTTATTTAAAACATACTTGAATAGGAGCAAAAACAATGAATATTTCGCTCACACCACAGCTTGAGGAATTGGTCAAAAAGAAGGTAGAAAGCGGGCTTTATGGTTCCGCCAGCGAAGTAATGCGCGAAGCCCTTCGCTTGCTCGATGAACGTGACCGCATCCACACCATGCGCATTGAAGAGTTGAGGGCGGAAATTAAGCAGGGCTTGAACAGCGGCGCGCCGACCCCGTTAGATATCGGTGCGATAAAAGCGCGCGGTCGTAAACGGCTTGCAGCCGAACGGGAAAAGGCAAAGCCCTGATGGTGCAAGTTGTTAAACGCCCTCAGGCTGAAACCGACCTCGATGATATTTGGTGGTATATAGCCCAAGACAACCCGGACGCCGCTGACCGTTTCATCGATGAAATTGCTAAACGATGCCAAGCGATAGCGCAGTTTCCGAACATGGGCACAAGGAGGGACGACCTTATGCCCTCCTTGCGTAGTTTTGCCGTTGGCAACTATTTAATTTTTTATTTGCCGATTGACAACGGTATAGACATTGTCAGGGTTTTGCCTGGAATGCGGGATATCGACGCACTTTTTTAGTCTTAATCCTATAATCGCTTGTGCTATAGAGGGTCTGTTCACGATTTGGAAATAATAGCGATACATTCGATAATCAGAAGTACGCCTATAAAAATAGATTTCAGGGTATACGCGATCCGGAATATCGAGGTTGGGTCGGGCAACATCTGCTGCTACCCACGCAGCCTGTAACGCCTTATAATGGCGGGATACGAGAAGATACAAGTCGTGACATGGGGCATAAGTTGATCGGATTTGTGTATACTTTATCGGGATATTATTCTCAGGAGGTGATACATCATGGCAATTGAAGCAAAAATCGAAGGGAACAAGCTCATTATTACTTGCGATCTGGAAGAGCCTGTACCGAGTTCATCAGGGAAAACTCTTGTGGTCGCCAGCACCAGGGGCAATATGAGAACCGCTCTGACAGTAAATGGAAAACCTCTTACGATCGGATTGAATGCCTATATCCCAAAATAGAGCGGGTTATGGCGCCTCTTTTTTTTACCATAATTCTTGATTGGGATATAACCCTATTCTGAAAAAGCTGGAATCCATATAGTCTTTTTGTTATATATTATCCAAGCGTTTTATATTAATAAAAAAATTAATATAGCAAAAAAACAACGGCGATTGATATGGCGAACGAGCGAACATTATTAATTACAAACGCAGGACTGCGGGCACTTAACAGAAATCCTCTGACGAAAGTCGAGACAGCCGTGCTATGGCATCTTGCCATGACCCTGCCCGTTCCGGGCGCGGCAATCTCCCATGTTGCATTGGGCAAAGAGGTTTCAGTTACGAATATCAAGATAGGTCGGACTATGAAGCGTTTCTGCGAAAATGGGTTTCTCGTCAGGGGTGCTCGCATAGGCCTAAATTACCATTACAAACTCAATCCCCTCTTCTTCAGGCTGCTCTAATGATGGACAACCACAGCTCGCCGAGTGGAGCGGAGGTACTGACAATTGTTCAGCCATTTCAGCGAGAGTATTTGTTTCCACTTGTAACGTTGCTTCACTGCCATTTCTCGATACCCCTTCTGACCTTTCTCTTTCTAAAACTACATGCCGATCATGATATAATTGTCTTGAGCATGAACGCTAATTCGGCATTATAAAGAATGCTGTCCATAATTATTTATTGCCTTGGGTGATAGGCGCACCATAGGAGCGCAATGAAAACCTTTGCCCATCATTTTATCCCTCGTTATGACGAGCTTACCCTCTTTGTGATGAGCCTAACATGCGTGCTCATTTTTTTCGCCAATATTGATGTTTTAAAAGATGCTGATTTCAGCTTATCAAAGATAAACGAGCAGTCGGTTATTCCCATTGTTATTTTCACTGGGCTAGTTCTTTCAATCTATCACATTTTTTCAAGAAAGATCAAAACACCTTTGGAGAGACTTTTGATGTTATTCTTTGCAGTTTTCGTTAACGCTATAAGTGGCATTGCAGCTGGCAGTCACGCATTGCAATATTCGCAAGGTTACATGGCAATCTTTCCTGTCCTGAACATCATTAATGGAGCCGTACTGGTAATTCTGCTAAGAGCAAATATCCTCGACGAGAACTCGATCATTGAAACCGATCTTCCATCTCGCTTTGTATGGCTGTCTTCTGGCATGGCCGTTCTCTTATTTGTTACGTGCCAGTATGTCTTTAAGCTTTATTGGGCATCTACTTTTTCAATTTGTGTCGCCCATGCGACCAATCTTAATGGTCCTGTTATAAAGCTATTTCAGCGAAAAGGAATGGGTTGCAGTTGAATTAGTACATATCTGTAATATCTGATTCATGTTGTTCTGCTTCTTCCTTGAACATCGCACCTTCCGTATGCACCTTGGTTATGCATGGTTCGCCGCGCCTGATACTCAATGCCTCGGGCAACTCTCCGACACCATCGGTTTCCATAGTAACGTGGTGTGAAATCATTCAAGAGATGACGCCTTGTCCTTCCCGGAAGCAACGGCGCTCAAACGACGTTCAGACGTTATGTTTTTTGGCTTTTGTGAGCCGTGGATATATACGGTTATGTAGTTTCCAGCTTATCATCAGCATATTCAGGACATACAGTTAGCAAAACCGCATACCATAGGAAAAAAGCTACTTTTGACATAATAGAGACCGGCCCAATCGGGCGCAGCGCAATGCTGATATCATAGCAATTGTTGGCAGGATTATTAAAAAAGTTCATCTCACTTCAAGGCTAATCTTATCTAATACCTTGTTCCCTTCTGAAATAGCAATTTCGTGATGTCCCTTTATGGGCATCCACGATACTATTTTCCCTCTTGCCAGTTGCTGCCCATCCAGTACCCAATCCCCTACGACACTGGCCTCGAAAAACACCTTTTGCATATCCGAAGGTATATCCGGATCCAGAGCGATAAACATCCCATCGCTTGGATAAAGGATCTTTGGCCTAGGTATAAGCATCCTCTTTTCGGTTGCTCCTACGGTAAATTTTGGTATATCGATTGGTTCCGTTCCTTTTATGAACCACTCGGAATTCATTCCATTCGTAGGGGTAATTCCCAGCCGGACTACACTTGCAGGAGGAGAGGGCTCTACGCTCTTAATCGATCTATGCAGGTAATTCATTATCTCTAGCCAGACCGGCGCCGCGCCAGATACGCCACTTACATTCCACATCGGCTCTCCCCCGAAGTTTCCGACCCAGACACCCACAGTGAACTCGCTTGAGTATCCTATACACCAGTTATCTCGCATATCCTTACTTGTACCAGTTTTAACGGCACTCCAAAAGCGGGTAGAAAGTGGGTTTTCGAGCCCGAACGTGACGCTGCGAGCCTCCCTGTCCGAGAGGATATCAGAAACCAGGAAAGAGGCTTCTTCTGAAAGAACCCTCTTCGCTACGCAGCCTTTCCCCGGAAGCATCACAAGGGTCCCCCATTTGCCGCCTAAGTCAAGAGCCCTGTATGCACCCACAAGTTCCCAAAGGCTCACATCGGCCGCCCCCAAAGCAATGGCCGGCCCATAAAAATCCCCCTCGTGCAACTCCTTAAATCCGATTTTTTCGAGCAGATTCACGAATAGGTCATTACCTACAAGGATTTCTGTCCTCACAGCAGGAACGTTTAAAGATGAGGCCAGGGCTATACGGGCGGTCACAAGCCCCCTGAAGCGGTTATCATAATTCCCCGGGCTGTACAAACCTCTTTCGGTGGATATGTCGAGTGGCTCATCGCTTATCAAAGATGTCGAAGTAAGAATCCTTTTTTCAAATGCCACCGTATAAAGAAAAGGCTTCAATGTGGAACCAGCCTGTCTTTTTGCCTGTATTCCATCAATATATGGAGCAGGGGAGCGGGCCCCCCTGTTTGCCACATAAGCGAGCACTTCACCCGTCCTGTTATGAACTACAAGTACCGCGCCGTCAGTGACGTTCTGGCTTTTAAGGCTGTTTATATACTGTTCAAGAATTTCGGAGGCAAACCTTTGGAGGCCACCGTCCAAAGAAGAAATAATCTTCGGATGATCTTTGTTCAAGAGCATAGATGCCGCATGGAAAGCAAGGCTGACATCCCTTTTTACCATGTATGGGTTCATGATCGACTTATAGGCTAGCTCCTCTAGTTCGCTCTTTTTAATATCTTCGCCGATCGAGACTGCAAGCGCACTGGCCCGCCTAATAACNNCCGGGGCTTGTGGTGATCGGATAAGTGATGCGAGGATGAGAGATTCAAGCTCGTTAAGGCCCGAAGGCTCCTTGCCGAAGAGCCCTTTTGAAGCCGCTGTTATCCCCCGAAGCTCTCCCCTGAAGGTCACTATATTCAGATAGGCCTCAAGTATCTCGTCTTTCTTCCAGTTTGCCTCGATGCAGAGGGCAGTCTTTATCTGTTTAATTTTTAAATCGAACCCCCTTTTTTCCGCTTTTGGTTGCAAGTCGTTATTCAGTGCTGATGCAAGCTGCATCGTGATTGTGCTTGCCCCTCGCTTCTGTCCGANNCAGTTGCTATCCAGTCCACGCCTTTATGCCTGTAAAATCTCTTGTCTTCCGATCGAATAACGGCTTTTATAAGAGCAGGAGAGGTTTCTCTCAATTCGGTCCATTCAAGCCTTCTGCCCTCGAAATCCACCCTCAGTTCCTGAATGACTTGGCCATGCCTGTCCAATAAAGCGGCTTCAGACTTCTTATAGGCATTCTTAACTTTCGAGAATGTCTGGACATGTGAAGGCGGAATGCGAAAATAGAGTATCCCGCTTGAAAGGACAATAAGTGCAAAGCAAAAAAGACCCGAGAGGAAAAGCTTTTTATGAAGCTTCATTAAAGCTCTATCCTAAGCTCTTCGTTAGGGTTCTCACCAAACATCTCAGGAGCATAGAGTGCCTCCACCCGGGTATTTGGCAATAAGAACTTGCCTTCATTATTAAGTCTGATCGTGTATTCAACTTGCCACTTGCCCTTTGGGACGAATTCGAAATAGGCCTTGTAAGAATCGAATGACTTCTCCTCGAAGGCCGGCCAGACATATCCTTTCCATTCCTCTGCCTGCGTGAGAAGAGAGGAATCCCTACCTAGCCCGATGCCGAGGATACTTGCCCCGGCTGGTACCGGATCATTCACAACAACCCAAGTCATGTCGGACTGGGCCTCGAGTTCGAGCTTTATTCTAGCCACATCCCCAACGCTCCATTTCCCTTTTTCTTTCTGGATGACAGGGGTTATGGTCTTCACTATCTTATAGCCAGATGAGAGCGGACCTTTCAACGGGATGGCGGCCAGGCTCTGGACAGTCGCCCAGGGCCTGCCCTGGCCAACATGAATCAGATGAAGAGTATCTTCTCCTTTGGGCCACTCAAAGGAAAGACTTCCACTTTTTGGTTCTTTTGCCCAGTCCAATGTCTTTTCCTTGTCCGCGCCGGATAGCGAAGCAGTTGTGAAACCGTTGACCGGGGCAGCCTCGAATTTCTTCGCGAACTTATCCACTGCCAGAACACCCCAGGCATTTGCGGTGGTAGTAAGCCAGTGTCCCTTGTACTGCCTTCCTATAGCGCCCCTTATGATCCGAGGCATGTCTTCCTTCCATTTCTCTAGATCGATCATATTTAACACTAGCCGGACAGAATTCGTGTCCCCGGAAAGCATAAGCCACCAAAGGAAGTCGGTTCCTTCAGTGGAGAAGGTCATTATCGAACCTTGGAAATTGAGCCTCGAACGGATTATCTGCGCAGCCTCATCGAGTCTCTTCGTCCTGTCTGGGATATCATTTGAACGGATCAAAATATTAAACCAGTCCAGGACCGCAGAGGTCGGCCATAAATTTGGTTGAATCATAATCGAATCGAGAAGCCTCGGATCAAGACCACTATGTCTGGAAAGGGCTTCGGCCGCCATGAGCTTTCGAACTGTAAGGTCTGGTGCTACTAGAGTGGGATTTCTCTTCACAGAGCCGTTTATAAAGGCTTTCAGGCCGGTTTCCATCTTCTCTTTCAGATTTGCCGGAATTTCGCGCCCTGCTTCATTGGAAATGGAAAGGATATAGGCTGTCAGTACCTCACTTCCTAAATCCATGGATGGAAAGTATTTAACTAGTCCGCTGGAGTCCATGTGCGAAGGAATCTCTTCTACTACTTTTTTCCATAAGCCATCGTCCTTGAGTGCAATGGCCCTGGAAACCTTCTGCTCCATGCAGGTATAGGGATACCGCCTCATGTAGTCGGTGACCCCGCTTAATCCTTCAGCGATCTTCGGCCGCAGGACCACTCTCACTCCTCCCCGGCCCGGAAGGGCGTCCTTCGGCCTTTCCACGGGAAGACGAAACTCATTCTCGACCTGGGCCAGGGTCGCCTGGAACGTGCTGACAGGAACCGCCGGCACGACTTTCTGTGTGATCCTGATCCGATCATGCTCCTCCTTTCCCCGCTCCTTTGCCTCCACCTCCCATTTCACCGTCTCAACGCCGGCAGGAGCAACGACATCCCAGCCGATTTCCTTCGCCTCTCCCGGTGAAAGGGAAAGGGCAATGGGCTTGAGGCCCGCAGAGGTGCTGTCGGCCTTTCCGGAAACATCGACCTCCATATTCCGATTCGTCGTATTCCTCACCGTGAACCCGGCCCTGTACCGGTCCCCTTCCCTGACGAGGGGCGGAAGACCTGATAGAACCATCAGTTCCTGAGTTGACTGAATCGATGCGGACCCCGTCCCGAAAAGACCCGCTCCGTCCGTTGCCACGGCGACGATCCGGAAGCTCGTGATCGAGTCATTGAGAGGAACTTCGACGCTGGCCTCTCCGTTTGCATCGAGGGGAAGGCGGGCTTTCCAGAGAAGGAGGGTATCGAAGAGCTCCCGCGTGGTCTGC
>DMNE01000343.1 GCA_003453735.1 Nitrospiraceae bacterium
TGAAAACTCTGAAACAACGCCCACTATTACGGCTACACCCTGACCTTGTACCGAGATGTCTTTGAGTATGTCAACAGAATTGTGCTGGGGTAGTCAGGCGGAGACTCAATGATGGCGGGATAATACGGCTGATCGGCAAATGGCTGAAGCACACCGAATAAATGCCGTCTTCATCTTCTTTCTCCAAATAGTGCTGTTCCTATTCTCAACATAGTCGCCCCTTCTTCTATTGCGATCTCGAAGTCATCGGACATCCCCATGGATAGTTCCGGCAGGTGAAAACCCAGAGCTGCTGAGGCGTCCCTCAATTCCCGTAACTCCCTAAAGAATGGCCGAGTATCTTTACAGTCTTCAAGTAAAGGGGGAATAGTCATGAGACCTTTCAGAGTTACGTTCTTCATGCTGCTAACTGCCCTGAGAAGACCAGCCAGCTGATCTTTCGGCACGCCGTGTTTGGACTTTTCCGAGGAGAGTTTTACCTCTACCAGTACATCCTGGACTTTACGGATTCTTTCTGCATGGCTGTTTATATCGCGAGCAAGTTCTATCGAGTCAACGGAATGGATGAGGTCAAACATCGAGATAGCGTATTTTACCTTATTTCTCTGCAGATGACCGATCATGTGCCACTGGATCCTTTCCGGTATATTTTTGAAGAACGCAATCTTCTCTTTGGCTTCCTGCACCCTGTTCTCACCGAACATTCTCAATCCCAAATCTATTGCCTCCCTTATGTGCTCCGGGCCTACCGTCTTTGTGACGGCTATGAGCACAATATCTTCGGGATTTCTGCCCGCCCTCATGGCTGCTGCGAAGATTCTCTTATAAATCGCGCTGGTAGTCTCTAACAAAGATTTTTCATGCATGGTGGCAATTGCCTCACGGCTCACGGGGCTTTTCTTCCGCAAGCGCCTTCTGATACTCTGTCCAAAGCTTTTCCTTTGAGACTGCGTTGTCAATAAAATCCCAGGGAAGTCTTTCGGGAAAATCCCTCTGCCGGAACAGATAGAAATCAGCTTCCACACCTGCACTCTTACAGGCTTTTTGCCAGTCTCCTCTGTTTCTTACCATCTCTTCCAGAACCTTCGAAACCCTTCTGTCTCCCCTCGAAAAGAGTCCCTGCATGTAAGCATATTTTGGAATATCGTGGAAAACTTTAACCCCTCTTATTGGTATCAACGCTTTTTTTATCGATTTAAGCCTGTGCTTGACAATGTCCACTCTTTCCATGGGATGCCACTGAAATGGGGTGAATGGTTTGGGCACGAAGGTGCTCAGGGTAAGAACAATGTTGCCTTGTGTAATTGCTTCCCTTATTTTTTTGACAAGGGATATGATGCCCTCCGGATCATCATCATTTTCTGTTGGCAAACCGATGATAAAATAGAGCCTCAGGTTTTCGACTCCCTCAGAGAGGATACGTCGCGAGGTCTCTATGATATCAGCCTCGGTTATCCTCTTGTCAATAACCCTTCTCAAGCGCTCAGTTCCTGCCTCAGGTGCGATCGAGACACTCTTGTGTTTCTTGAGAAATCTGATAAGATCAGCGCTTTTCGGACTTGCCCTAAGAGATGTGATCGAAAAATCGACTCCGTCAATGCAAAGAATCTCCTGCACATGAGGATAATCAGTCAGGGAAGGGCCGATCAGGCCGACTCTCGCGGTCGAACTGAGCGCATTGTGGATCTCTTTCCTGAGAAGAGCCGGCTCCTTCTTTCTTACTGGCCTGTTGACATAGCCGGTAACACAGAATCTACAGCTCCAGGGGCATCCTCTCATAGCCTCCAGGAGATGCATGTTTGAGAACTCCGTTGAAGGGGTGACTATCGATTGCCCGAACGGGTGTGATGCCAGGTCTTTTACGAAGCGTCTCCTGACCATTTCAGGAGCTCCGTTCAGTGTTGTTGCCTCTGCGATTTTTCCGTTGTGGGTGTAGCGGATATCATAAAAGGCTGGGATATAAAGCCCTTCAATGGATATCGCATGATTATAAAGGTCTCTTCTGCTTCGGGAAGTCTTGTACGTCTCGATGAACTCTGGAAGCATCTCTTCCGCTTCTCCGATAAAACAGATGTTAAAGAAATCCGCTATGGGTTCAGGATTAAAAGAGGTGCAAACGCCTCCCGCTATCATCAGGGGATGGAGGTCGGTCCTTTCGCTTGACCTCAAGGGAATCCGCGACATTTCCATTATCTTGACGATATGGGGGTAGTCGTTCTCAAACGAAACAGAAAAGGCCACAATCTGAAATCTGTTCAGAGCCTTCCTCGACTCAAGGGAAAAAATCTCTGTGTCTGTCCTGACATAGTCCTCCATATCCTCATCATCGGGAAGAAAAGCCCGTTCACAGACGACGTCCGGCCTATCATTGAGCAGTCTATAAATTCCCTGAAAACCAAGGTTGGACATACCTGTGTGATAGGTATTTGGATACACAAGACAGATGGTGATTTTTCCGCCTGGTTCCTTATGGATGGTCCCCTTCTCCAGAGAGAGCAGCGAATCCAGCTTCTGTATTATCTTCCTGCTTGCCATTGCATGGAATAGTATAACTCATTTTCTTTCCTCAACCGTGTATTTTCCTTTTGTCTTGTGTCATTGTGATACGTCAAAGGGTGGACTTGCGCGTCTTGTTGCAGGTGGCTGCAGTTGCAGTGTTCGGAGCGGTCCTCATACTGCCACATTCATTACGATCCTAAGAAAAGTTGGGATGAGTAGGTATCGGTGAACTCGGACCCACTGATCCAGACCATTGATAATGGCAATCTTCTCCCTTTATTAAAAATAGATAAATGTTTTACAATAACCGAAAGAAACGGAGGACGCGGGCATGCTCTCTGAACGTGCACGGAAGATAAGACCATCGCCGACGTTGGCGATGGATGCGAAGGCAAAGGCGATGAATGCATCAGGGTTTGACGTCATCAACTTTGGGGTCGGCGAGCCCGATTTTGATACGCCTGAAAATATCAAGGACGCAGCGATAAGGGCCATACGGGACGGCTTTACAAAATATACACCGGTCGGGGGCATTGATCAGCTCAAGGATGCCATCATCGAAAAATTCAGAAGGGACAATGCTCTGGAGTACACGCGGGAAGAGATCATCGTATCGTGCGGTGCAAAACACAGTCTCTATAACATTGCGCAAGCCCTCTACGGAGGGGGGGACGAGGTAATCATTCCATCGCCGTACTGGGTCTCTTATCCTGACCAGGTTATGCTCAACGATGCAACCCCAGTGATTCTGAGGACACAGGAGAGCGATTCATTTTTGCTCAAGCCCGATTTGTTGGAATCGCACGTCACGAAAAGGACGAAGGCCGTAATCCTGAATTCGCCGTCAAACCCCACGGGCCTCACCTATGAC
>DMNE01000177.1 GCA_003453735.1 Nitrospiraceae bacterium
GCGAACGAAGTGAAGCAATCTCGTATGCCGGAGCCGGGATTGGCCTATGGCTGCTGCGCGCATAGGAAAAGAGGTTTCGGATTTCCATCTCTGTCTTTAGGAGACGCCTTTAGAGGAGTGATATTGTCCGGATTGCTGCTTTTGCGGAACGACAGAAAGGCGAGGACAGGATTGTTACCTTGAGGATTTTTGTTACAGGGACAAGAGGAATCCCCGGCATTCCCGGCGGTATCGAAAAGCATTGTGAAGAGCTGTTCCCCCGCATTGCAGCGAAAGGTCATGAAGTCATGCTCTGTACACGAGACTTCTACGTAGTGCATAAAACTGAGCAATGGCGCGGGGTAAAACTCATTCATTGTTATGCGCCCCATAAGAAGAGTTTTGAAGCCATCGTGCACACATTCTTAGCCTTGTTAAAGGCCTCAGAATATGAGCCGGATATTGTTCATATCCACGGCATAGGTCCTTCTCTGCTGGCACCTGTCGCACGGCTCTTGGGATATCGAGTTGTTGTAACCAACCATGGCCCGGATTATGACCGCGGGAAGTGGGGCATGGGCGCCAAGATCATTCTGCGGTTAGGGGAAAAGCTTGGCGGAAGTTTTGCTAATGAAGTGATCGTCATTTCATCGGTGATTGCTCGAATCATCAAAGGCAGATGTCACCGGGAAGCAAACCTGATTTATAATGGCGTCCCATCGCCGCTCGTGAATCAGGCTCATGATTTCCTAGATCAGATGGGAGTCAAAGAAAAAAAATATATTTTAGCAGTTGCCAGATTTGTTCCCGAAAAAGGCTTGCATGATCTCATAGAAGCTTTTCTTTCTTTAAATACCCCTTTTAAACTCGTTATTGCAGGTGACGCCGATCACGAAACTGATTATAGCAGAAAGTTGCGTCACATGGCTTCTGCAGATCCGAGGATTATTCTAAGCGGATATATTACCGGAGAACCCTTGAATCAGGTTTACAGTCAGGCTCGCATCTTTGTCCTGCCTTCTTACCATGAAGGACTGCCCATTGCTTTGCTTGAGGCCATGAGTTATGGCCTTCCCGTCCTGGTTTCGGACATCCCGGCGAATAAGGAGGTGGATCTGCCAAACGACCGATATTTCAGACGTGGTGACGTACAGGATCTGAGAGAGAAACTGTCTGCGCTGCTCGAAAAGGATTTATCGGCAATCGAACGGGAAAAACTTCGTCAACAGACAGAAGAAAAATATAATTGGGACAATATTGCAGAGCGAACGATTGACGTTTATCGAAAGGCATCGAAAACAAAGGAGTCTCGCGGTAGCCTGACCTCGAATGTATTGGTTGGGAGTGGGAATAACATAAAGAGGAGAGAATAGCTCTGTAATTCTATTTTGGAGTCGGAAAACCTATGATAAGCCAACAAGTCTATCTAATAATCAATATCCTGATGCTGCTTGACGGCATAATCCTTATTATCACCGGGAACGTAGCATATACAATAAGCCTTGAACTGGGATCCGAAGGTAATATTATGGCCTGGGCTGATTGTGTAATGGTAATGCTAAGCTTGATGTTTCTCAATAACTATCTTATGGGGAAAAATGAACTCTATTCAGTAAGACGTTTCCCCAATTATCGGGTAATGGTTTATGCTCTCTTCAGAACGGTTGCATTAGATTTTATTATTCTTACTGCTGGAGCCATCGTGATGGGTATTCATCCCTTCCCCCGCTCGTTTTTCGTGCCCTATTTCTTNNTCAGCTTTAATGCCTGGAAGATTCTGTTGGTGGGAAGTGAAGATCGGGTGAAGGTAGTTGTTAACGCATTAGAAAGACAAAGGAGCTGGGGACATCAAATAGTCGGCTGCCTGAACGTGGACGGCGAAAAAGATTCGCGGTGTGGGGATTTGCCAAACCTCGGAGGAATTGAAGATTTTGACAGTGTCCTCCGCAAGTATGAAATTGACGAGGTGGCTTTTGCGCTTCCAAAGGCCTATCCGATTGAGCTGGAGAAGTTACTGCAGAAGTGCGAGGAAATGGGTATCGCCCTCAAGATAGTCCCAGGCATGGTTAATCTCGGTTCCTCTCAGGGCATGAGGGTCGAGTCCCTTTTGGGTATCCCGGCGCTGGCCTACGATTCAGGGCATATATCCGCTTCGGGCTGGTGCTACAAGAGAGTAATCGACTTGCTGGGCGGACTCTTCGGCTTTATTCTGTTCCTTATTATTTACCCCTTCGTAGGGTTAATGATCAAATTGGACTCTCCCGGCCCCGTTCTATTCAAGCAGGTAAGAATTGGTAGAAACGGACGACAATTCTACCTATACAAATTTCGGACTATGGTGGCTGACGCAGAGGCCAAAAAAGCTGAACTGCTGAAACAGAATGAGATGAAAGGGCCCATGTTTAAGTTAGGGAATGATCCCCGGATCACAAGAGTTGGGCGTTTTCTGAGAAAGACTTCGTTGGACGAATTCCCCCAGTTTATGAATGTTCTGAAGGGAGAGATGAGCCTCGTGGGGCCGCGGCCGGAGCGGCCCGAGGGGATCGAGAAGTTCAAATACAATATCCCCAACTACATGCTCCGCCATAAGATCAAGGCGGGCCTGACAGGGTGGGCCCAGGTCAACGGCTGGCGG
>DMNE01000024.1 GCA_003453735.1 Nitrospiraceae bacterium
CGAAATGGTGGTCGGCGTAAAGCCGTTCGAGGGCGAGAATGAGAATCCCTTCGTGATCATGAACGCCCGTGTCACTGGTGACCCTGTGGCCCCGCGAAAACGCAATCCGAAAGTCTCGCCGCAGGTCGAGGAGATCATTCTCCACGCCATGGAACGTGAGCCGAGCAATCGCTATCCGACAGCCGCAGCCATGAGGGAGGATCTGGACGATCCGAGCGCAGTGCAATTGACCGGGCGGTGCGATCGTCTTCAGGTGCCGGCTCCGTTGAACCGAGGCTGGAAAAAAATACGCTGGATTGTGCTGGCTTTATCAATCGCGTTTGTTGTCTTACTTCTGTTGGTGTTGCTGATCCTTCACCGCGGACCCGCCCAGTGATCTCTTAAGGCCCTCTGCAGCGTTGACGGATCGAAGATCGTTTGTCTATTACTGTCGCGAGGGTCAGTTATTTGTTCGTCGAGAGATCAGGGGTACAGGTGTAGGTATCTTGGTCGATCAATAATTCTGCAAAAGTGTATGATGTTTTGCAGATATGTCCTTATAAATCATGGATGGAATAGCTCCCGGTATGATTCTGGCCTCTCCGTCTTTGTCAGGTAGCGCCATAGGGATGAGAAACGACGAAAGCGGAAAGACAGCATTATAACTCGATTCATCGTGCAGAGGGAAAACTCCTCGGTACATACCTGTTCTGTATCTCTGTCAGGAGCAGGGCGGACAAGTAAACAGGGGGATCAAAGAACCAGCATGCCCTGTAGGACAAAAACTGATACACTGTCGGCAGAGTTTCTTACAGGAAAATCAGATATTTACTGATAGACTAGGAGAGGGAAGGGCAAGATAAAATGTAACATAAAAAGTTATACTGCCATTTAGAGGAAATAATGAGATGCCCTCATTTATGCCTCTGCTCTGTTTCAGCGTGCAGGATCGATGAAACGGCGATTTATGTGCCGAACGATATTCACCTTCAAGAATAGGTCTGTGGAGCATTGCAGCGAATCCATAACCGCAAGGCCTTTGAAGGCACAGGAATCAAACATTGCCAACCTCAGCGTACATCATTTCCGATATGGACGAAAGACCTGCGCCGGAGGTAATATGTTGGGGTTTTACATTTTACTTTTACACTTCCAAAGGCAAAGGAGATATAGAGCATGCCGGAACTCAAATGTATTTTGCTGGTTGAAGATGACCCTTATGATGTGGAACTTATCCTAGCAGGTCTTGACTCAAACAATCTCGCCAATAAAGTTGTAGTCGCTCGCGACGGTGAAGAAGCGCTCGATTTCTTCAACTGCTGTGGAAAGTTTACGAAAAGGACTGGCGTGGATCCTGCCGTTGTAATGCTCGATCTGAAGCTTCCCAAGATAAGCGGCCTCGAAGTGCTCAGACGGATAAAGACAGACGAGAAGCTCAAGTTCGTGCCAGTGGTAATCCTTACCTCATCCAAAGAAGATAAGGATATAATCGAGGGGTATAAGTTAGGTGCAAATGCTTACGTGGTGAAGCCGGTTGAATTCCATGCCTTTATTGATGCTGTCAAACAGACAGGAGCTTTCTGGGCCATCGTCAACGAACCCCCACCGGTAAGCGAATGTTAACAAAGTAAGGCTTTCTTCGGGAAAGGTGCTATTGAGATGACATTGCCTTTGCGAATCCTCCATCTCGAGGATGATCCTCTTGACTCCGAGCTTGTTAAGTCGGCCCTTGAGGATGAAGACGTCGCCTGTGACATATGCCGGGTAGATACACGCAATGATTTCATCGCAGCAGTCGCCGATGGCGAATTTGATATAATCCTTTCCGATTATTCGTTGCCGAACTTCGACGGTCTTTCTGCTCTTGCTATTGTAAGCGAGAGACGCCTGAATATACCATTCATTTTTGTTACAGGGAAAATGGGCGAAGAACTGGCTATCGAAACTCTCAAAAAAGGTGCTACAGACTATATTTTGAAAACCAGTATAGCTAGGCTTGTACCCTCTATGCAGAGGGCCTTGAGGGAAGCTAAAGAGCGGTCGGAGCGCAGGAAGGCAGTTGAGGAACTAAGGAAATCTCATGANNGAAATTCACGATGAACTCGGACAGATTATGACGGCAATAAAAATGGATGTGGCGTTGATGAAAAAACGATATTCCGATCACGAGGGGATTTTTGAAAAGACATCGGCAACGTTAAACCTGATTGATGCTTCAATAAAATCAATCAAGAAGATATGCACGGAACTGAGGCCGGCGATGCTGGATCATCTCGGCCTTGGGGCGGCTATTGAGTGGCAGGCACAGGAATTCCAGAAGAGAAGCGGAATTGAATGTGAGGTCACGTTAAATCCGGATGTCGTTACTATTGCGCGAGATCAATCTACTGCTCTTTTCAGAATTTTTCAGGAAGCTCTTACAAACGTGCATCGCCATTCAAAGGCAACAAAGGTTAGGGTGACGTTAAGTGAGCGGGAAGACAGCGTAATACTTGAGATTGCGGACAACGGTATTGGACTAACAGAAAAACAGTTTTCGAAGGCCAATTCGTTTGGTCTTTTAGGGATGCGAGAACGTGTACATATTTTAAATGGCCAGTTACAGATCAGCGGCAGTCAAAATAGAGGCACCATAATAACAGTCCTAATTCCTAGAGATAACTGCAATCCATAACCGTTTTTCTAAGGGCTCTCCTGATCAAGCTGGTCACTGTAAATCTTGTCGAGCTTCGCTCTGTCTTTTCAGAAAACGGATTCGGCTTTCTTTTTGCGACTTTCCGCATAGTACAGCTCTGGCGTTCGCTGAGCCTGGTGCATTCGTTGCCATGAAAAGCGCTGAGAAGTTTTCCCCTGGCTCGCTTTGGAATACCACGTCTTCTCATCTTTCACAATGATTTCACTCCTCCTTCAGGCCTATTCAAGTACTGATGCTCAACGTCTGCGGCAAACATCAAGCCCGTTGATTTCTTCCGAAAAGAAACATACACCAGGGTTGCGACAGGACAGGGAGTTCTCCGCCTAACCAACTCGGCGGCTTGGAGAGTTGGCGTGAATTTCCTCCCGCTAGACGTATAGGCGAAAGTAACCAACACTCGTCAAATCCTTGACAGCGAGAAGTACTATTTATCAAATATGCATAAAAAAGGCTGAGATGCCCGATATTACATTCCCCCTGACGCGCCACGATTTGTGCTCCTGGAGAAAAAATGAGGAAATAGTTTTAATGAACTGTTCACCCTATAAAAACCTGTTATCTAACCGTCGATAGAGGTATTCACGAACGGCAGATTAAAGTTTTCGGAAGAAAATCCGAAAAGAATATCAGACGGCTATAAGTGCTGTGATATGGTTGTTGTTCAGCACCTTAAAACCAAGAGATGAGAGGTTTCAGATGGAAAGAACAAGTCAGTATAATGATAATCAATTTGATGCAATCGAAAAGGCAAATGACCTCCTGAAACCGAAGAACCTTGTGATTCAACCAGATGATAAAGAACATGATGGTTGTGTCCCGATTGAATCAAAAGAAGTCTTCCCTGGTGGGGAATCCAATGTCTAAACCTGATGTCCTAACACCCTTGGAACACAAAGCACGTTTTAAACCTGTCCTTGCTGTAGTGGAGGAAATTCTCAGGATATGCCATCAAAAACTCTCGACACAAGAGCTTTATCGGAAGTGGATAGATAAAACTCAGGATCAGAAACCGCCTTGCTACAATTGTAACCGGTGTGCCGAATGTGCCGAGACCGCCCATGAGTGTGAACAATTCTACCGATACTGTCGAGATAGGTCTGCCCTGCGGGATACCTGGTTTGCACGACCTGCTGGAACTAGATATACTAAGTCCCAGAATTATCATGATGAATTGCACAGTTAAACATATAGCGGTTGGATGTTGGATTTTGTTGTTTAGATGAGAGGTTAGGATGCCAACCCTGCGCTCTCAATCGATACCGCTGCCCGGTCATCACGTTATTATCCCATCGCGCTTCGAATAAGATTGATCATGCTTATTTCTTCTTCGTCTATTATAGAAACATACATCCCACGGGTATTCCCAACACTGTCCCTGTCGGCTTCGTAATGGTTTGAAGGATTGGCAATACGGTTCCAACACTTCCATCCTTCTCCTGTCCAATCTGTCACCGTACTTGTTCTGTATTGCCCTATGTGTTTTACAGACAAACCTTTTCGTAGTGCTTCTACTCGCCCTTTCATCTCTTAAGCTCAGCGTGGGCTTTCGACATCTCATCGACTCAGAGTCTGAGGGGAAAGTCTTTCGCTATGGGCGCCATGGCAGATCGATTGCTCTTCATCGGCACAAACTCCTAATTCTTCTTCAAGCTCATCGGCAATCTTAAGTCCGAGCCTTTTGATACTGAATGGTTTTTCGAAAGATTGTTTGACACCCATGAGGCGAAGCATTTCTTTCACTGCAGGGCTCAAATCCGATGTCATCGCGAAGACAGGCATGTCAGGACAGTTCTTTTTTAGATACCTTAAAAGCTCATAGCCATCCATTACCGGCATGTTTAGATCAGTNNACTGCTTCCTCCCCGTTTTCTGCGGTCCATATGTGAACGTCCTTCAAGTAAACATTGAGGCTCTTTGAAATTACTGATAAAACAAATTTCTGATCTTCCACGACAAGAATGTTTTTTAATCCTCTAGCTTTGCTCTTCTTTATGACTTCCCTGGTTGCTGGCTTAACTGTTTTCTTGATCATCACATTTCTCCTTTGCTGAAATAGTTATTCACACGTAAATGACGAGCTAGCTGATAAGCTATTAACCCGTAACCATTTCGATCCGGTTGGTTACGATAAAGAAGACGACGAAGACTCCCGACGGTTACAGCCAGCCGACAAAGTTCTTCTATGCCAGTCAGCTGAGGAATCGATAACCCCTCTTGGCTAATCAAAATACCATCATGCTGCAGTTCCTAACCGAATCCGCCTGTCCGAAGAGCGCCTGAACGTCTGCCACTGCCGACTGACGGGCCGGCCCTCTTGTGGCACCGGCCCTGCCTCATCACTTTCGATCTTCAGCCGCACACTCTGCACCGTGAGGGTACAGCTTTGTCCCTATCGGGACTGTCAGACAGACATCTCTGCATTTTTTTCGGCATCGGCACACCCACGTAGGTAGTAAACTCTCTGCACTCAAACCCGGTTTTCATGCAACGGCTCACATCTCTATCGCCACACTTTACACATGGGGGCCTACGGCCGTGCTGCCTCGTTACGATCGTACGGTATTCTTGGGGACTCATCATTCGCTCCATAAAAGACCTCCGCATCACAGTTCGGCGCATGCCCTCACAAAGGAGTCGCATCTGCGCCGTATTTTTCCATAATTGACCATAGGCTTCAAACACTCTGAGCCTCTTCGCTCAAGTACATCGGTTTTGAGACCGACGCATCTTCATGGGCGCGTAGCAAGTACAACCCTTGCTGCCAGCGATAGGTCATATCCGAATGCCTTAAAACATCAGGGGGAAGCATGCTCCCCCCCTGATGTCGCTGTACTCACTTTGCTGTCACAGCAACAAACAGATTGCCCTCTTCCCTATGTACAAGAAGGAGGAGGTTTCCGCCATCCTTTGCCTCCTCGATCTTATGGAGGAAGTCCTGGGTGTCCTTAACTGGATGCCTGTTCACCTCTTGGATGACATCACCCCTCTGGAGCCCCGCATTGTCTGCAGGGCTGTCGGGCTCGACACGGCTCACCACCACCCCTGTCTCATTCGCTAAGCCAAGAGTCCTCGCTAACTCCGGCGTAATGTTCTGGATCATAATCCCGAGCATTTTGTGAGACGGAGTCTTAGCAACCTCGGTCTTTTCCTCCAAAGTTCCCAGCTTCACTTGCTTCGTGATCGTGGTCCCGTTTCTGAGCAACTTGATGGTAACGGTCTTCCCCACGGCCATTGCGGCGACAGCCGATGGCAGATCATGCGAATCGCCGATCGCCTTGCCGTTGAATTCGACGAGCACGTCGCCCTGCGCAATTCCCGCCTGCTCAGCAGGGCTGTCCTTGAAGACTTGAGTTACCAGAGCGCCCTTCTTCTCCTTCAAACCAAACGACTGGGCAAGAGGTTCGGTCATTTCCTGAATTCCCACTCCAAGCCATGCGCGGACGACCTTTCCATTGTCCTTGAGTTGTGGGAGTACCTCTTTGGCCATATTGACAGGAATGGCGAATCCAATGCCCTTCCCCGATGCGATGATCGCAGTGTTGATGGCGACGACCTCTCCTCTCATATTGATGAGCGGGCCGCCGCTGTTTCCAGGGTTGATTGAGGCGTCCGTTTGGATAAAGTTATCGTACGGACCTGAGCCGATGACCCGGCTCTTGGCGCTTACAATCCCGGCCGTCACGGTCTGTTCCAAACCGAAGGGACTGCCGATGGCAACAACCCAGTTCCCTACCTTCAGTTCATCTGAGTTCCCCATCGCGATGGGCTGAAGGCCCGAGGCCCCATCGATCTTAATGAGCGCCAAGTCGGTTTTGGGATCCCGCCCTACTACCCTTGCGTCGAACTCCTTACTGTCGAAAAGCTTGACCTTAATCTGATCCGCGTTTTCTACTACGTGGTTGTTTGTGACTATGTATCCGTCGCGGTCGATGATAAAGCCGGACCCCAAGCTCCGCTGCTCTAAGGCATCAGGAGAATAGCCTTGGGGTCTGAGGCCGAAGAATTCTTCAAAAGGGTTTTGTTCCTGGAAGGGGTTCCCGAAAAAGTGACGCAATACGCGGCTGCCGCCTTGTATCGTCTTGACCGTCTGGATGTTCACGACCGCTGGTCGTGCCCTTTCTGCGAGTTCGCTGAAGTTGCCGGGAATCATAGGCGTGTCTGCCCTCAGTGGCTGAGAAACTGGAGGATCAGAAACCTTTACTGCTGTCGAAATGCCGTATCCCAATCCCAACATGACTACCGCGAGGACGAGGGCGACGAGGACTCTTGTGACTGGTTTTTTCTTCATGGTTTGTCTCCTTGTTGAGCGGACTTCAGAGCAGTCCGCGATTATTGATTTCATTTTAGATCAGGGGACTTAACGAGAAGCTGACCGGAAGATTACAAAATGGTAATGTTGGAACGCGTCAGGCTTGGGCTCGAAGCAGTTTCAATCGCCCCTGCCTCCTCGAGCAGTCAGGGGATGGGCTGACACGGGTTCAAGAAGACACTGATTTCGGGAGAACAATAGTGAACGTGCTTCCCTGACTGGGCCTGCTCACCACCGTAATGTCACCGCCATGAGCCCGTGCGATGGCTCGCGCCAGGCTGAGACCAAGCCCCGTCCCGGCCTGCGAACGGCTCTGGTCACACCGATAAAAACGCTGGAAGATACGGGGAAGATCAACCTCCGAAATACCAACTCCCGTGTCCTGAACAGAGACAATGACGTCCTGCTTTTCGTTCTTCGATACGAGGACCTCCACCTTCCCTCCCGGCGGCGTGTATTTCACGGCATTATCCAGGATATTGGAGAGCATCCTCTGGATCATTCTTATGTCTCCGGAGAGGATAATTTTATCCGGCACGCGGCAAGTCAGGCTCACCCCTTTGTCCTCAGCAATGGGACCAAACAGTTCGCAGGCGTTATGGACAAGATCCCCGACATCGACTTCCCCAAGAGTCACTNNTGTCCACTCCGGATTCCGTCTTTGAGATCAGGAGCATCGTATTTATCATGTCGAGAAGGCGATCGCATTCCTCGATGGTGCTGGCAGCCATGCTTTCATATTCGCTTAGGGACATCCCACTGGTAAGGGTTACCTCAGCGATTCCCCGTATACGGGCGATGGGGCTTCGGAGGTCATGGGCGATGTTGTCGCTCATTTCCTTGATCTCAGTCAGGAGGGTTTGGACGCGGTCCAGCATGCTATTGAATGTCGTTGCAAGCTGATCGATTTCATCAGCCTTCGGCTTCACCGGCACCCGTTCCTGGAGCGAGCCGCCGGATATCTTTTGAGCAGTACGGGTGACTGCTTCGACGCCTGATACCGCTCGCCTCGCCATAAACCAGCCGATGCCCGCAGAAACGATAGTCAGAAAGGTCATAGTCATGAAGAAAATGCCTTTGAAAGCCTCCAAAAACCGTGAAGAACTCTCCATGGCTTGCCCAAGCTGCACAACGGTGGTCGGGTTGAGCAGTGCATAAAGGACACGCACTTTATCCTTACGTTCAGGAATCACGATCGTTTCGAATACGGGCGCATGGGTAGACATCAGCTGCTGCATCGCTGTCCTGTCAATACCGATGTCCTTCCAGTAGGATACATTGGTTGAGGAGAAGACCTGTCCGTTCGGGCGAAGAAGTCTGAAAAATACCTTTTTTACCCCTGCGGCCTGGGCTTCTATGATAACGCTATTCTCAACAACCTCAATACCCCCTTCGGCAAGAAGTGTCGAAAACCTATTTACCTGGTCTTGGAGGTCATCATCCGTGCTCTCACGGATAACGGACGTGATAAGTGTGTAGAAGAGGAAGAAAGCAACACAGGAAGAGACCGTGAAAATCCCGGCATACCAGAGAGTCAGCCTGAAGGCGAGAGTGTTCCGGAGGTTAAGGAGTTTCCTTAAGGACATATCCCACTCCCCTGATGGTCTGGATAAGCTTCTTCGAGAGACCTCTGTCGATCTTATCCCGCAGCCTGCAGATCCTAGCCTCGACCACGTTTGTCTGAGGGTCGAAATTATAGTCCCACACATGCTCCATGATCATGGTCTTTGAAACTACTCGCCCGGCATTTCTCATGAGATACTCAAGGAGAGAGAACTCCATGGGCTGCAGGTCGATCTTGTTGTCCCCTCTGGCCACTTCCCTTGTAATGAGATCCATGGACAGGTCTCCGACAGTCAGTCGTGTCGTTTCAGCCTGGCCGCCTGCCCTACGGATCAGTGCTTGCACGCGGGCAAGGAGCTCGGAAAAGGCAAAGGGCTTCGTCATATAGTCGTCGCTCCCCTTTTGGAGGCCCTTGACACGGTCGTCAACCGAGCCCTTGGCGCTCAGGATGATGACAGGGGAGTTCACTTGTTGTTTCCGCATCGCCTCGATGACCGATAACCCGTCAAGTTTCGGAAGCATGATGTCGATAATTGTGACGTCGTACGGCTCCGTAAGTGCCATGTGGAGGCCGTCCTCGCCGTCAATGGCATGATCCACCGCATACCCCGCGGCTCTGAGCCCTTTCACCACAAAGGAGGCAATCTTGATGTCATCCTCAACCAACAGGATTCGCATGAAGATTGCTCCCTAACATAGAATCAAATGATCTCTTGCAGGCTCTGCGTATTTCGCGGACATAATCTAATGTACCTTCGACACGCGTGTATTGTCTAGTGGGGGACGGCCTAAGGAGTAATTAATAGATATCGAAAAAACCCTCGTAGAGGCCTCCTACGAATCCTCTTTGGGTCTTCAGGGGAGACAGTGGAAGCTGACGCTCAAGGCTGCAGTAGAGACACTGGACCGCGACTGGCAGGCCCTGCTGGGAGAACTCAAGCCCCTGATAGTGTCGAACAAGAATCTCTGCGAACAACAGAGGCACTACTGCTTCTGGATACT